>JAJFTU010000001.1 GCA_021372775.1 bacterium
CTGCCCGACCGCGACTACTACCTCGCCGACGACCCGCGGATGGCCGACCTGCGCGGCAAGTACGTCGCCCACGTGGCGAAGATGCTCGAACTGGCCGGCGAGAAGGCGGCCGACGCGAAGGCCGACGCCGACCGCGTGATGGCGTTCGAGACCGGCCTGGCCAAGCTGGCCAAGCCGCGCGCCGAGCTGCGCGACCCGATGAAGATCTACCACCGCCTCGAGCTGGACGGCCTCAAGAAGAGCGCCCCCGGCCTCGACTGGGACGCCTACTTCGCCGCGGCCGAGATGAGCCAGGTCAAGGAGATCAACGTCGCGACGCCGGAGTTCTTCGTCGGCCTCGACAAGCAGGTCGCCTCCGCCGACGCGGCGACGCTCCGCGCCTACCTGCGCTGGCACGTCGTCAGCTCCGCCGCCCCCGCGCTGTCCAAGCCGTTCGTCGACGAGAGCTTCAACTTCTACGCCCGCGCGCTGCGCGGCCAGAAGGAAAACGCCCCGCGCTGGAAGCGCTGCGGCGCGATGACCAACTTCGCCTTCGGCGAGCTGCTCGGCAAGATCTACGTCGAGACCTACTTCCCCGGCGACAGCAAGGCCAAGGCCCGCGACATGGTGCTCCGCGTCGAGAACGCGTTCGGCGCCGGCCTCGCCTCGCTCGACTGGATGGACGACGCGACGCGCGCCGCGGCCAAGGGGAAGCTCGCCGCCGTGGCCAACAAGATCGGCTACCCCGACAAGTGGATCGACTACGGCCCCGTCGAGGTCAAGAAGGACGACTTCTTCGGCAACCTGAAGCGCGCCGGCCTGTTCCTCCACCGCCGCGAGGCGAAGAAGCTCGGCCAGAAGGTGGACCGCGCCGAGTGGGGCATGACGCCCCCGACCGTCAACGCCTACTACAACCCGTCCTGGAACGAGATGGTCTTCCCGGCCGGCATCCTGCAGCCCCCGTTCTTCGACCGCAGCTTCCCGATGGCGATGAACTTCGGCGGCATGGGCCTCGTCATGGGCCACGAGCTGACCCACGGCTTCGACGACGAAGGGCGCATGTTCGACGCCGGCGGCACGATGAAGGAATGGTGGGCCGCGGCGGTGAGCGAGAAGTTCACCCAGAAGGCCGCCTGCATCGAGAACCTCTACACGAGCTACGAGATCCAGCCGGGCGTGCACGTCAACGGCAAGCTGACGCTGGGCGAGAACATCGCCGACTTCGGCGGCCTCAAGAGCTCGTTCAACGCCTTCCAGCAGTGGAAGAAGGAAAACCCGGGCGCGCCGGCCGTGGCCGGACTCACCGACGACCAGCTCTTCTTCGTCGGCTTCGCGCAGACGTGGTGCCAGCTGGCCACGCCGGAAGTCGAGCGCGAGCGGGTGAAGACCGATCCGCACTCGCCGGCGATGTTCCGCGTGAACGGGCCGCTCTCCAACTTCCCGGCCTTCGCGGCGACCTTCGGCTGCAAGGAAGGGACGCCGATGCACCGCGCGGACACCTGCGCGGTCTGGTGATCGTTCGCTTCGGCGACGAAGCCCGGCGGGCCGGCGGCGTTTGCCGCCGGCCCGTTTCTTTTCTTCCCGCCGGCATAGAATTGCGGAGCGTCGCCCTGCGGCGGCGGGAGGACGATCGATGCGGAGGAACGGGATCGCGGTCGCGGCGGCGCTGTTGGCGGCCGCCTCCTTCGCCGCGGCGCCGGCCGCGGCGGGGGAGCGGGTCAAGCTGCGCTTCGACTCGTTGATGGATCTCTCGGTCTCGTCCGCGCCGCCGATCGGCCTGCTCTCGGCGAAGACGATGCGGCTGACGAAGGTGGAGGATCTCCGTCCGGCCGAAGGGCGGGAGATCGTCGGACGCCACGTCTCCGGCGGGTCCGCCTCCCCCGTGACGACCTCCGACGCGCCGGCCGGGTTCGCCGGCAAGGTCCTCTCCGACGTCCTCGCGGCGTGGGGCGTGACGTTCACCGCCACCGACGCCGACTACCACCTCGAGTGCGGGCTGATGCAGCTCTTCGTCGAGGACGCGGGCGGCCTCTACACCGCGAAGGCCAAGCTCCGCCTCAAGGTGAACCGTCCCGACGGACAGCCGGTCTGGTCGGGGGAGATGAGCGGCGAGGCGCAGCTCGAAGGGCGCGGCGGGCGGGACAAGATCTACAACCAGGCGCTCGCCGGGGCGCTGATGTCGTCCCTGTCCCGCTTCGTCGCCGACGAGGAGCTGCAGCGGGCGATGGCCGCCGGACGCCGTCCGCGCCGCGCCGCGCCGGCGCCGCCCGCCGCGCAGCCCGCGGCGCCGGAGGCGGCGCCGGACGACGCGCCGGCCGCGGGCGCGGTGACGCCGCGGCAGCTGCTCGCCGAACTGATCCGCCTGCGCGACGGCGGCGCCGCGGACGACATCCTTGTCGCCTTCGCGCGGCAGCGGACGCTCTCTTCGGAGATGACGGCGGACGACCTGCTGGCGTTCCAGCGGGCCGGCATGCCGCAGGAGGTCGTGAAGGCCGCGCTCGAGCGGGCGCCTCGCCCCTGAAGGGGGCTCGGGCGGCGGTCGCTTCGGACGCCCCGGCCCCGGCGGAAACGCTCGCTCGGGCCGGACGCGGCGCGCGGGTCAGCAGGCCCGCGCGCGGTGCTCTTCCTGGTCCTTGACGACGAACGTGCGGTTGTCGGCGCTCTTGACGAGCACGATCCGCGGGTGGTGCGTCGCGACCTCGGCGTCGTCGAGGTCGCAGTAGGCGGCGACGATGACCTTGTCGCCGGGGCGGATCAGGTGGGCCGCGGCGCCGTTGGCGCAGCAGTCGCCGGCGCCGCGCGGGCCGGCGATCAGGTAGGTCGTCAGCCGCGAGCCGCTGGTGACGTCGTAGACGTCGATCTGCTGGAACGGCCGCATCCCGGCCGCGTCCATCAGGTCTTGGTCGAGCGTCAGGCTCCCCTCGTATTCGAGGTCGGCCTCCGTCACCGTGACCCGGTGGACCTTGGAATGGAGAAACGGGCGCCTCATCGGGCGTCTCCTTCGGCGGCGCGCTGCGCGCCGGGCTTGACGATCACGTTGTCGATCAGGCGGGTCGGGCCGACGAACGCCGCCAGCGCGACGAGCGTCTCGCCGTCCACGACGTCCTTCCGCTCGAGGTCGTCGGTCGAGACGACGGCGACGTAGTCGAGGCGCGCCGGCGGCTCGGACTCGATCGTGCGGCGCACGATCGACTCGATCTCCGCCGCCCGCCGCTCCCCGCGCTCCTCGACCAGCTCGCGCGCCTTCTCCAGCGCGCGGTGCAGCGCGAGCGCGGCGACGCGCTCTTCGGGCGAGAGATAGGAGTTGCGGGAGGACATCGCCAGGCCGTCGTCGTGGCGCACGATCGGGCAGACGACCAGCTCGACGTCGAGGCAGAGGTCCTTGGCCATCCGCCGCAGCAGCAGCGCCTGCTGCGCGTCCTTCTGGCCGAAGAAGGCGAAGTGCGGCCGCACGATGTTGAAGAGCTTCAGCACGACGGTCGCCACGCCGCGGAAGTGGCCCGGCCGGGCCGCGCCCTCGAGCGTCGTCGAGAGCCCTTCCACCTCGACGTAGGTGCGGTACGACGGCGGATACATGTCCTCCGGCTCGGGGGCGAAGACGTAGTCCACCCCCTCGCGCAGGCAGAGGTCGGCGTCGCGCGCGAGGTCGCGCGGGTACTTGGCGTAGTCCTCGTGCGGCCCGAACTGCTTTGGGTTGACGAAGACCGACAGGACGACGATGTCGCCCAGCTCGCGCGCGCGGCGCACGAGCGAGAGGTGCCCTTCGTGGAGCGCGCCCATCGTCGGGACGAAGGCGATCTTCTTGCCCTTGCCCCGCGCCTCGCGCGAGATCTCGCGCATCATGTGGACGCGGCGGACCAGTTCCATGGCGTTCAGGCCTCCCAGGCGCGGGCGCGGTCGCGCGCCCGGTCGCGCAGCGCCTCCGCCACCTCGCGCGGCAGCCGGTACGATTCCGCGGCGGAGGGGAAGGCGCGGGCGCGGACGTCGTCGGCGTAGCGCCGCACGGCGTCCACCGCCGCGTCGTGGAGCTCCGCGTAGCGGCGGACGAACTTCGGTTGGGGCCCGGGGAACATCCCGAGCAGGTCGTGGTAGACGAGGACTTGGCCGTCGCAGCCGGCGCCGGCGCCGATGCCGATCGTCGGCACGGCGACCTCGCGCGTGATCATCGCCGCGACGTCGGCGGGGATCCCCTCGAGGACGATCGAGAAGACGCCGGCCTCGACGAGCGCGCGGGCGTCGCGGACGAGGTTCTCCACCTCCTCCACCGCCCGCCCCTGCACGCGGAAGCCGCCCATCGCGAGCAGCGACTGCGGCGTCAGGCCGACGTGGCCCATCACCGGGATCTCGGCGTCCACGATCGCGCGGACGACGTCCACCCGCTTGCGGCCGCCCTCGAGCTTGACCGCCTCGGCGCAGCCCTCGCGGACGAGGCGCCCCGCGGCGAGGACCGCGTCGCGCGCGCCGGTGTGGTAGGTCATGTACGGCATGTCGGCGACGACCAAGGCGTGCGGCTTGGTCCGGGTCACGGCCGCCGTGTGGCGGACCATGTCGTCGAGCGTGACTTGAAGGGTGTTCTCGTACCCCAGCACGACCATCGCCAGCGAGTCGCCGACGAGAATCAGTTCCGCGCCGGCCGCGTCCACGACGCGGGCCGAAGGGGCGTCGTAGGCCGTGACCATGACCAGCGGCTGGCCGCCCTTGCGCGACTTGATGTTGGGGACTGTTTGCTTGCGCGGCTCGGCCGTCTGCGGGCCGTAGGCCGCCGGAGACTTCGTCGTCACTCTTCCTCCCATCTCCCCGCCGGGGTCGCCGGTCGCGGGACAGGATCAACGGGTGGTGTTTCGTTCCGCGCCGCTTCCCGGAACCGTCCTGGACTCGCGCGAGGCGGGTTCCCGGCGGTCGGCCGAAGTCGGCGCGCCGATCAGATTACACGCGGAACGGTCGGGGGCAAGCCGCGGCCCGGCGGCGGCCGGGGCCCCGGCGGGACGGTTCGGAGCCGTCCGTCCCGTCCGCGTTCCGCCGCGCGCGGTCAGTGGGAGGGGGAGTAGTACTCGACGCCGCCGCGGTCCATCGCCGAGATCCGGCGGACCAGGTCCTCGAACTCGGCGTCGTTCTTGGCGGGGTTGTAGCGGTTGGTGTCCACGACGAGGAGCGGTGTCTGGTCGTAGCGGAAGAAGAAGTAGTCGTAGGCCTGCACGACCTCTTCGAGATAGGTCTCGGAGAGGCGGCGCTCGACCTCGCGCCCGCGCTCCGCGACCCGCTTCGCCAGCTCGGAGGCGCGGGCCTGGAGGTAGATCACGATGTCGGGGCGGACGACGTCGTCCTTGAGCAGCTGGTAGAGCTTCTCGTAGGTCGCCAGCTCGATGTCGTTGAGGTTGAGGTAGGCGAAGATCAGGTCCTTCTCGAAGAGATAGTCCGAGACGACCGCCTGCTGGAACAGGTCCCCTTGCCGGATGTCCCGCTGCTGGCGGTGGCGGGCGAGAAGGAACCAGATCTGCGCGGCGAAGGCCGAGCCGCGCCGGTCCTTGTAGAAGCTCTCGAGGAACGGATTCTCGGTGGGTTCGAGCAGAAGACGGGCGTCCCAGTGGCGGCAGAGCCGTCGGGCGAGCGCCGTCTTGCCGACGCCGATGGGGCCTTCGATCGCGACCAAGCGGGGTTTCATGGGCTGCCTCGGAGCGACAACATTAGATGCGACGCGCGGTCAAGGGCAAGCGGGGTCGAGCCGCGCGAGCAACTCGGCGACCGTCGCGCCGAGGCCCGGGTGGACGGCGTCGGGCACGATCGCGGCCAGCGGGGCGAGCACGAACCGCCGCCCGGCCATCCGCGGGTGGGGGACCGCCAGATCGGGCTCGGCGATCACCAGATCGCCGTAAAGGAGCAGATCAACGTCCAGAGTCCGCGGCCCCCAACGTTCCTCCCGCCGGCGGCCGGCCTCCGACTCGATCGCGAGGGCGGCCGCGAGGAGCTCCCGCGCGGAGAGGCGCAGGCCCTCGAGCGGGGCGGCCAAGGCCTGATTGAGGTACGCTCCTTGGCCGGACGGGCCGCCGACCGGCGCGGTCTCGACGATCGGGCTGGCCAGCGTCCAGCCGAACCCCGCCTCGCGCAGCCGGCGCCGGGCGAAGGCGAGAAACGCGTCGCGGTCGCCCATGTTCGAACCCAGGGCGACTGCCGCCCACTGTGCGGGGCGCGCCGTTTCGCTATGATTGACACCCTGCAACGTGCGAACTACCATCCGCGCCGCCCGCGGCCGCGCGTTTTCCGCGCGGCGGACTGTCCGTCCATCGGACCGGAGAGTGCCTGATGCCGACCAAGAAAGCCACTCCGCAGCGCAAGCCTCACCACCGCGAAAACGAGTCGTTCCAGGCCGCCGAGAAGTCCTACGCCGCCGCGACGCAGCTCTTCGCCAAGCAGAGCTGGGCCAAGGCCCGGGACGCCTTCAACAGCTTCCTCAAGGAACACGGCGCGAACAAGGAAATCACCGACATGCTCGACCGCGCCCGCACGCTGGCTCGGATCGCCGAGTCGAAGCTATCCGCCCCGCCGGCCGTCGAGCCGGCGACCCCCGAAGAGTGGCTGCTGCACGGAATCGGCGCGGCCAACGAGGGGCGGGCGGACGACGCCCTCAAGGCGTTCGCCAAGGCCGAGGCCGGCGGCGTTCCCGCGCCGCAGGTCAACTACGCCCGGGCGGCCGCGCTGGCGCTCGACGCGCGGGCGGACGAGGCGTTCGAAGCGCTGACCAAGGCGGTCGAGGCCGACGCGCAGCTGCGCCATCAGGCGGTCAGCGACCCGGACTTCGAGAGCCTGCGCGACTTGCCCAACTTCGCGTCGCTGGTCGAGTCTCCGCACGAGGCGGAGGACGATCTGGACGAAGAGGCCGACGAGAACGAGGCGCCCGAAATGCCGTTCGGGGGCGAACGCGACCGTGGCCCGGCCCAGTACTGACCGCGCCCCGGCCGCGGTGATCCTCGCCGCCGGCGAGGGGACCCGCATGAAGTCGCGGCGGGCGAAGGTCCTCCACGAAGTGGCGGGCCGGCCGCTCGTCGAGCATGTCGTGCGCGCCGCGCTCGCCGCGGGCGCCGATCCGATCGTCGTCGTCGTCGGCGTGCAGGCCGACGAAGTCGAGCGCGCGCTCCGCGCGCGGATGCCGGAACTCGGCGCGCGGCTGGTCTTCGCGCGGCAGCCGGAGCGGCGGGGCACGGCCGACGCCGTGGCCAAGGCCCGTCCGGCGCTCGAGGGGTTCGACGGCGAGGCGCTGATCCTCTGCGGCGACGTCCCGGCCCTCCCCGCCGAGGCGCTGGCGCGGCTGCTCGCGGCGCGCCGCGAGGCGGGCGCCGCGCTGGCTGTCCTCTCCGCGGTCGTTCCCGATCCGACCGGCTACGGCCGGATGGTGCGCGGCGCGGCGGGGGAGCTCCTCGCGATCGTCGAGCACAAGGACGCCTCGGAGGACGAGCGGCGTCTGCGCGAGGTCAACACCGGCACCTACGCGGTCGATTGGCGGGCCCTCGACGGCGCGCTCGACCGGATCGCGCCGGACAACGCGCAGAAGGAGTACTACCTCACCGACGCCGTGCGGCTGCTCCTCGCCGACGGCCGCGGCGCGGTCGGCGTCGTCCATCCGCGGTTCGAGGAGACGCAGGGCGTCAACAGCCGGCGGCAGCTCGCGGCGGTCGGCCGCGCGCTCAACGCCGCGCTGCTCGACCGGCTGATGGACGGCGGCGTGACGATCCTCGATCCGGAGACGACTTGGGTCGAGGCGGACGTCGCGGTCGGGCCGGACACGGTGGTCCACCCCGGCGTGCGGCTCGAGGGGCGGACGGCGATCGGCGAACGGTGCGTCGTGCGCTCCGGCGCGCGGCTGACCGACGTCGTCGTCGGCGACGGCGCGGAGATCCTCGACTGCACAATCGCCGAGGGCGCCGAGATCGGCCCCGGCTGCCACGTCGGGCCGTTCGCGCGCCTGCGCCCGGGCACCGTGCTCGCGCCGCGCTGCAAGGTCGGCAACTTCGTCGAGACCAAGAAGACCAGCCTCGGCGAGGGGAGCAAGGCCTCGCACCTGTCGTATCTCGGCGACGCGACGATCGGCGCCGGCGTGAACATCGGCGCCGGCACGATCACCTGCAACTACGACGGCGAGCGCAAGCACCCCACCGTCCTCGAGGACGGCGTCTTCATCGGTTCGGACACCCAGCTCGTCGCGCCGGTGAGCGTCGGGCGCGGCGCCTACGTCGGCGCCGGCTCGACGATCACGCACGACGTTCCGCCGGGCGCGCTCGCGATCTCGCGCGGCCGGCAGCGCAACATCGAAGGCTGGGTGGAGCGGCGCGGGAAGAAGTGACCCCGCGCGGCCGCGGGTAGTTTGGGCGTACATAGAGCGACGGCGCCGCCGCGGGGCGGCGCCTTTCCGTCAGGAGGCGTCCTCGATGTGCGGCATCGTCGGCTACGTCGGTTTCCGCAACGCCACACCGATCATCGTCAACGGGCTGAAGCGGCTCGAGTACCGCGGCTACGACTCCGCGGGGGTCGCCCTCGCCGTGGACGGGCGGTGGGAACTGCGCCGCGCCGTCGGCAAGCTGCGCGAGCTGGAGCTGGCGCTCGAGCGGGCGCCGGCGCCGCCGAGCCGCCAGGGAATCGGCCACACCCGCTGGGCGACGCACGGCCGTCCGTCGGAGGAGAACGCCCATCCGCACCGCGATCCCGAGGACCGCGTCGTCCTCGTGCACAACGGGATCATCGAGAACTACCTCGAGCTGCGGAACGAGCTTTTGGCGCAGGGAAACGTCTTCCGCTCCGAGACCGACAGCGAGGTCGTGGCGCACCTGATCGCCCGCGAGATGAAGTCCAAGTGCGGCCTCGCCGAGGCGGTGCGCCGCACGGTGAAGCGGCTCGAGGGGATCTACGCCCTCTGCGTGATGTCGATCGACGAGCCGGACGTCGTCGTCGGCGCGCGGCTCGGCCCGCCGCTGGTCGTCGGCTTCGGCGAGGGGGAGAACTTCCTCGCCTCCGACCTGACCGCGCTGCTCGAGCACACGCGCGACGTCGCCTTCCTCGACGACCACGAGATGGTCGTCGTGCGCCCGGACAAGGTCGAGCTGTTCGGCGCCGACGGGAAGCTCAAGACGCCGGAGATCCGGCGGATCGCCTGGGACCCCGTCTCCGCGGAGAAGGGGGGCTACCGCCACTTCATGCTCAAGGAGATCAGCGAGCAGCCGCGCGCCGTCAGCGACACGCTGGCCGGGCGGATCTCGCTCGACCGCGGCGAGGTCCACTTCTCCACGGAGGAGTTCCCGCTGACCGACGACGACCTGCGCGGCGTCGAGCGTGTCCACCTCGCCTCCTGCGGCACGTCGTGGCACGCCTCGCTGGTGGCGAAGTTCTACATCGAGCGGCTGGCCCGGCTGCCGGTCGAGGTGGACTACGCCTCGGAGTTCCGCTACCGCGATCCGCTGGTCGGCCCCGGCTCGCTGATCGTCGTCGTGACGCAGTCGGGGGAGACGGCCGACACGCTCGCCGCGCTGCGCGAGGCGAAGGCGCGCGGGGCGCGGGCGATCGCGGTCTGCAACGTCCTCGGCTCGACGGCGACGCGCGAGGCCGAAGGGACGATCCTCACCCATTGCGGCCCGGAGATCGGCGTCGCCTCGACCAAGGCGTTCACCGCGCAGCTCGCCGCGCTCTTCCTGCTCGCCGTCCGCCTCGGCCTCGCCCGCGGCGCCCTGGACAACGACGGCGCGCGCCGCGCGCTCACCGACGTCGCGCGCGTCCCGGCGCTGCTCGAGCGCGTGCTGAAGCTCGACGAGGAGATCCAGAAGCTGGCGCGGCTGCACAAGGACGCGTCGGACTTCCTCTTCCTCGGCCGCGGCGTGAACTACCCGATCGCCCTCGAGGGGGCGCTCAAGCTGAAGGAGATCTCCTACATCCACGCCGAGGGGTATCCGGCGGGGGAGATGAAGCACGGGCCGATCGCGCTGATCGACCAGACGCTGCCGGTGGTCGCGCTCGCCCCCAAGGACGAGCTGTTCGAGAAGATGCTCAGCAACATGGAGGCGGTGAAGGCCCGCGGCGGCGTGCTGACGGCGCTGACGACGGAAGGGAACGACGAGCTCGACGGCGTGGCCGACCACGTGCTGAAGGTGCCGGAGGCTTCCGAGTTCGCGGCGCCGATCGTCCTCACCGTCCCGCTGCAGCTGCTCGCCTACCACATCGCGCTGCTCCGCGGCTGCGACGTGGACCAGCCGCGCAACCTCGCCAAGTCGGTCACGGTGGAGTAGCGGGCGGGGCGTTCGACGCGGCGGGCCCTCGCCGCGGCCGGCCCGCGCCCCGGCGCCGCCGCGGCGCGGTCAGGACGGGCGCGCGGCGAGCGCGGCGCGCCACGCGGCGACGCGCGCGAGCACGTTCCCCTCGACGATGTCCGCGACCCCCTTCCAGTCGCCGCGTTCCTCGCAGGCGACGATGTCGGAGAGGATCGTCCGGATCTCCTCCGGCGCGATCGGGCCGAGGCCGCCGGCGGCGAGGTGCGCCGAAAGACCGGCGAGGGCGCCGAGCCCCTGCAGCATGTGCGTCAGCTCCGGCAGGGCGTGCTTCAGCTCGCCGGCGCGCAGCTCCGCGGCCAGCGCCGGAAGGACCCGCTCCGCGGCGCCGAGGAACTGTCCCGCGGTCGCGAGCGCCTGACGCGCGATCTGCTCCCGCACGTCCCCCGCCGGACCGCCGCCCCCTCGTTCTTCGTTGTTCATCGGCCTCTCCCGTTCGTCTCCAGCATAACCCGCCGGACGGCCCGGGCTCCCGCGGTCGCGCTACAATCCAACAACACGCCGCCCCCCGGCGGAAGAAAGGCCCCCTGCGCATGCCCCGCCGCCTCCTGCTCCTCGTCCCGCTCGCCGTGTCGCTCGGCCTCCTCGGCCCCGGCGACGCCGCGGCCTGCGGTCCGGCGACGCGGGAAGCGGTCGTGCGGCGCGCCGCCACGCTGATGCCCTCGGGGCTCTCCCGGCAGCTCAAGAAGCACATCGACGAGCTCGTGGCCGGGGCCCTCGAGGGGGTCGATCCGGCGGCCCCGGTCGCCGCGCTCGACCCCGGGGACGCCGACGCGCGGCTCGCCGCGGCGCTCGACGAGGCCAAGGCGCTGCTCGACGGGCGCGCGCCGTTCGCCGCCGTCGCGCGGGCGTTGGGCAAGGCGGCCCGGGCCGCGACCGACCTCTCCTACGCGCTCCACGACGGCCCGCACGATCCGCGCGCCGCCGGCGTCGCCCCCGACTTCTGCCGCTACGTGGACCGCAAGCTGCCCAAGATCGTCTTCACCTTCCCCGGCTACGCCGACGAGAACCTCGCCGAAGGGGACGTCGCGGGGTTCGCGCGCCGCGTCGCGCGGGACGCGCGGCGCGACTACGCCGCCGTCCTCGCCAGCTACTTTCCGCCGGGACGCGCCCGCACCGCGGCCGATTTCGACGAACGCTCGGTTGCGTTCGGCGCGGCGTCCCTCGAATCTTCCCTCGCTCTGACCAGCGTCGCCCGCGCGTGGCTCTTCGCCTGGCACCGCGCCGGCGGCGACCTTTACGGAACGCCGTACCTCAACTACGAACCGGAAGGCGCCGCGGCGTCCCCGGACGGGACGGCGCCTCCCCAGGAGAAACGTCCATGAAGCCGATCCACCCCGACACCGGAGACAACGGCCGCGTCACCCCCGTCCGCCGCGCGCTCCTTTCCGTCTACGACAAGCAGGGGGTCGTGGACCTCGCCCGCGCGCTGGTCGACTGCGGCGTCGAGCTGCTCTCCACCGGCGGCACGGGCCGGCTGCTGCGCGACGAGGGGATTCCGCTGCGCCGCGTCTCCGAAGTGACGGGCGTGCCGGAGATGCTCGACGGCCGCGTCAAGACGCTCCATCCGAAGATCCACGCCGGCATCCTCGCCGTCCGCGACAACCCGAAGCACCGCCGGGACGTGGACGCCTTCGGCGCCGACCTGATCGACCTCGTCGTCGTCAACCTCTACCCGTTCGAGAAGACCGCGCGGATGGAGGGGATCGGCCTCGCCGAGATCGTCGAGATGATCGACATCGGCGGTCCGACGATGGTCCGCGCCGCGGCGAAGAACTTCCGCGACGTCGGCGTGGTCGTCGATCCGACCGACTACGACCGCGTGGTCGAGGAGATCCGCGAGCTGGGCGGGCTGACCGAGCAGACGCGCCTCTTCCTCGCCCGCAAGGCGTTCGGCCACACGGCGGCCTACGACACGGCGATCTTCTCCTTCCTCGGCCAGATCGACGCCGACGGCTCGCGCCGGCGCCCCGACTCGCTCTTCCCGCAGAAGGTCGCGGTCGAGCTGACCAAGCTCTCCGACCTGCGCTACGGCGAGAACCCGCACCAGCGGGCCGCGCTCTACGGCGAGCTGCAGGGGAACGAGCCGACGATCGCGCGCGCCGTGCAGCTTCACGGCGCGGAGCTCTCGTTCAACAACTACCTCGACCTCGACTCCGCCGTCTCGGTCGTCTGCTCGCTGCCCGGCTGCGCCGCGGCGGTGATCAAGCACAACAACCCCTGCGGCGCCGCGGTCGGCGTCGATCCGCTCGAGGCGTTCCGCCGGGCGCGCGACTGCGATCTGCAGAGCGCCTACGGCGGCGTCGTCGCCTTCAGCCGCGAGGTGGACCACGAGGCGGCGGAAGAACTCGCCGGGATGTTCCTCGAGGCGGTGATCGCCCCGTCGTTCAGCGCCGCGGCGAAGTCGATCCTCTTCCGCAAGAAGAAGCTGCGCGTGCTGCAGTGGGGCGATCCGCGCGAGTTCCGCCGCGCCGGCCTCGACTTCCGGCGCGTGTCGGGCGGCTTCCTCGTGCAGGAGTGGGACGGCGCGGACGACCTGCGCGACGCGCGGGTCGTCAGCAAGCGCCAGCCGACCGAGCAGGAGTGGCAGGCGATGCGCTTCGCCTGGGCGATGGTCCGCCACGTCCGCTCGAACGCGATCGTCTTCGCCACCGCCGACCGCACCGTGGGGATCGGCGCCGGCCAGATGAGCCGCGTCGACTCGGTGCAGATCGCGGCGAAGAAGGCGGGCGAGACGGCGCAGGGGGCGGCGATGGCCTCCGACGCCTTCTTCCCGTTCCGCGACAACGTGGACGAGGCGGCGAAGGCCGGCATCCGCGCCGTCATCCATCCCGGCGGCAGCATCCGCGACGACGAGGTGGTGAAGGCCGCCGACGAGCACGACATGGCGATGGTCTTCACCGGGCGGCGCCACTTCCGCCACTGAGCGGGGCGGCGCGGCCGACCGCCGCGCCGGCCGAAGACAAAGCGCGCCGAACGTCGGCTTCGGCGTTCGGCGCGCGAATCACGGAACATCGAATCCGCCGGGGACGCCGCGCGTCCCCGGCGTTTTCGTCTCAGCGCATTGGGCGGATCTGGAGGCTCGCGGCGAACGCCTTGAAGGCGTCGTCCGTCTGCTTGTTCTGGTAGCGGCGCGCCGTCTCCCGCGCGCGCTGCGCGGCGTCGTCGCCCGGGTTCTGCTCGAGGCAGTTGTTGAAGAACTCCACCGCCTCGCGGAAGTTCAGCGCCTGCAGCCGCTGCACGCCGGCGTTGTACCAGCCGTCGGCGATGATCCGGCCGAGGTCGGCGGGCCGATGCCCTTCGGGGATGCGGTAGAGCAGGCGCAGCGCTTCCTCGAAGTCCTCCTGCGCCCAGCGCTCCTTCGCCTCCTTGAGCTTCTCGGCCGCCTCGATCTGCGTCCGCGCGGTCGCCTTGAGCTTCTCCAGCCGATCCATCACGGCGTAGTTGTTCGGGTCGAGCCGCAGCGCCTCCTGCAGCGTCTCGACCGCCTCCGGCGCGCGCCCGGCCTCGGCGAGGTCCTGCGCCTTGGCGACCAGCGCCGGCACGTCGGCGGCGCTCGGCGCGGCCGGCTTGGCGGGCTGCGCCGCGGGCTTCGGCTTCGGCTTAGGCCGCGCTTGGTCCGGCACGGCGATCTGCTCCTGCGCGGCGTCGTTCTGGCGGCCGCTCCACCACTGCCAGCCGAACCACCCGCCGACGCCGACGAGGGCGATCGCCAGCCCGACGACGAGCGCGGGATTGACCTTGTTCCCCGAACCGGCGGCGGCCTGGGCCATCCTCGGCCGCGGGGCGTCCGTGCGCCGGGCCGGCCGCGGCGGCGGCGGGGGCGGGGGGAGCGGAACGGCGGGCGCGGGGCCGGTGACCCCGGCCGGCGCGGCCGAGCCGGCGTTCCAAGCCGCGCCGCGCTGGTCGACGTTCTTGATCGGCGCCGCGCGGACGGCCTGGATCGGGATCGAGGCGACGTCCTCGGCGGGGAGGGCGCCGACGTCGAGCGGCTGCGCGCCGGCGAACGGCGACGCCGCCTCCGCGGCCGGCGGCGCGGCGGACGCGCCGAACTCCCCGGCCGGGAGCCCCTGCTGCGCCCGGGCCTGCTCGGCGCGGCGCAGGTAGTCGATCGCCTCGGGGTGCCCCGGGGCGAGGACGAGGACTTGGTTGAGCAGCGGGATCGCGCTGTCCGGACGGCCGCGCTCGAACTCCGCGATCGCCTGGGTCAGCAGGTCGTCGGCGTCGCGCGCGGCCCGTTCGGCCAGCGCCTGGATTTCGTCCAGAAGCGACTGAGCGCCGGGCGTCTGGTCGGAGATCGCCAGCGCCCGCGCGGCGAGCTGCCGCGCCTCGTCGAGGTGGCCGTTCTCGAACTCCTCGCGGCCGCGGGCAACGAGCAGCGCCGCCTCGCCCTGCTCAGGGGCGGCTTCGTCGAAGGACGAGGCG
The DNA here is from genome assembly GCA_021372775.1 of bacterium. Classification (NCBI taxonomy): domain Bacteria; species bacterium. The sequence continues at coordinate 14,709 of JAJFTU010000001.1, forward strand.
TCGGGGCCGGCGGGCGCCGGCTGCTGGCGCGATTCGTACAGGTCGCGCGCCGCGTCCAGCAGGTCGGTCACGGCGCGGTCCTGCGGCTCGGGGGCCGGCGGGGCCGCGGTCACGGCGTACGGGCCGCCGAGGTCGCCGAAGTCGAGGTAGTTCCCTTGCGGCGACGCCGGCGGGACCGGCCCGGTCGGCTCGGGCGTCTCCAGCGCGAAGGGGGACGGGCCGCCGGCCGGCCCGGTGACGCCGGTGGCGTCGGCGAAGGCGAAGCCGCCGCTCTGCGGCGCGGACGGCGTCGGCTCCGCCGCGGGGGCGGCCGGCGCGGCCGCCGCGGAGGGCGCGGCGCCGAACGGCGCGGGCGCCGCCGGGGCGAACGCGGTCGGGGCCGCCGGGGCGAACGCC
>JAJFTU010000002.1 GCA_021372775.1 bacterium
GCGCTTCCTTACCCCGACAGAGAGAGTATCGCCCCATAGCGCCGACTAGTCAAGAGACTCGTTGAAATATTTTTCGGGCGGGCGCTTCAATGTCGTCCGCGCTAGTCCGCGGCGGACGAAAGGCGCGGCCCGCGGGCCGGAGCTCTACCGCGGACGGCCCGCGGGCGGGCCGGATAGGGGCACTTTGGCGGCCGAAAAGGCGAAAGTGTGCGGGCGATTTTGGGCGCGCGGCGGGCGGTCAAGCGGGCGAAAGTTCGGCCTAAGTGGCGAAGACAAGGCGCAAAACTGCTACTTTCGACGTGGTAGTGTAACGGAAGTGTAGCAGGCGCAAAGTGTTGCAGCGCGGGCGCTTAGTCGCGTTTTGTTACTCGCTACACTTGTTACGCTTCCTACTATCTATATAGAGGATTTTCTTCTTATACTTTCGCCCTTCTCTATTTCTCTCTATATCTAAGAATATAGAAAGAAGTGTAGCAAGTAGCAAAATCTCTCTAAGTGCTTGAAAACAAAGCTACTTGCGCCTGCTACAGATAACGTTACACCGCCCCTCCACGTGTAGCGGGCGGCGCGGGCGATTGTGGCGCTAGGGTAGTATTGCGGGCGCTTTAGAGCGTTTCCGGCGCTACTTTCGTTCGCCAGGGCGGGCCGTATCGGTCGGGGCGCCGGACGCGGCTCTAAGAATCGGATAGAAACGTCCGAATTTCCGTTGCCACGCGACTTAATAACTCGTATGATGGCGGCAGGTAAGGCGCTCTATCGCTAAGCGCCGCGCCCTGGAGACTCCGCCCGATATGCCTCAGCGCACCCACCGTCGCCCTAAGGCCGCCGCCCGCACGATTACCGCGGACGTGGCGACGCGCGCGATACAGTGGCGCGTCCCGACCGAAGCGCCGGACGACGTGCGCGCGGTAGCGGACGAAGCACTCCAGACGATAACCGCGATCATGCGTGGTGGTGATGCGGGCCTAAGGGGCGAACGGCTCCGCGCCGCCGTCCGCGTCAGAGAGGAAGTGTGCGGGCCTATCGTGCAGCGGATAGACGTAGCAGTGGGAGGTACAGTCTACGTCGTGGATCCCTACAGCGCGCCGCCCGACCCCGCGGACGTTCCGCTTAGCGCGGCGGATCGCGGCGCGGCGCGGGCGGCGGCGGCCGCCGCGATGGATCGCGCGAAGGCCAAGGACGACGCCTGCCGGGGGGCCTTCGAGGGGGAGGGCCAGGATTTCGGGGCGAAGAGGACCCGCGGGAAGAAGAAGCCGTGAGCGGCGCCCCCCGTCAAAAGTACGCGGAGGTTGATGCTTCCCCCAACCTGCCCGGTCCCGAGTTCGCCGGGGATAGAACGACGCCGCCGCGCCCCGAGAGGCCGGCGGCTTCGCGCGTGGAGGCCCCCCGGACTTCTCCGCTCGTCGAGGCCCCGAATCCCGCCGGACTTTCCGCGGGATTTTCCAAGGTTGACGATAGCACCATCCAAGTAGCGCCGGGCAAGACGGTCACGCGCATCGAGCTGGACTTCAAGCCGCGGCCGCATCAGCGGGCGCTCCACGCGAAGCGCCGCCGCTTCACCGTCTGCGTCTGGCATCGCCGCGCCGGCAAGACCGTCGCCGCGATCATGGAGCTGATCTTCGGCGCCATCTCCGACCGCCGCCCGAACGCGCGCTACGGCTACGTCGCGCCGTTCTTGAAGCAGGCCAAGGAGGTCGCCTGGGGCTACCTCACCCACTACGCCCGCCAGATCCCAGGCGTGAAGATCCGCGAGGGCGCGCTCTCCGTCGTCTTCGGAAACGGCGCGGTCGTCTCCCTCTACGGCGCCGACAACCCCGATGCCCTCCGCGGACTGCGCTTCGACGGCGTGGTGCTCGACGAGGTGGCGGACATGAGGCCGCAGACCTGGGGCGAGGTCATCCGCCCCGCCGTGTCCGACGTCGGGCGCGAGGGTTGGGTCATCTTCATCGGCACGCCGCACGGGCTGAACCTCTTCGCCGAGCTGTTCTACGCCGCGCTCGACGACGGCTCCGGCCAGTGGTGCGCCGACCTCCGCCGCGCCGTGGACACCGGAGCGGTCAGCCCGAACGAGCTCGCCGCCGCCCGCCGCGACATGACGGAGGCGCAGTTCAAGCAGGAGTTCGAGTGCGACTTCGGGGCCAGCGACGACGACGTGCTCGTCCCGATCGAGGACGTCCGCGCCGCCATGAGCCGCGTCGTTCTCCGCCGCCAGGTGGACTACGCCCCCAAGCTGCTCGGCGTGGACGTCGCCCGCTTCGGCGACGACAAGAGCGTCATCTTCCCCCGCCAGGGCCTCGCCGCCTTCAAGCCGCTGATCCTCTCCGGCCTCGACACGATCGAGCTCGCCGACCAGGTGGAGCGCGCCGTGGGGCGGTTCGGGGCCGACGCGGTGTTCGTGGACGTCACCGGCGTCGGGGCCGGGGTCTTCGACGCCCTCGCCCACCGCGGCGTCCGCAACCTCATGCCGGTCGAGTTCGGCTCCAAGGCCGCCGACCCGCGCTACCTGAACAAGCGCGCGGAGATTTGGTTCCGCCTCAAGGAGTGGGTCTGCTCCGGCTCGCTGCCGAACGACCCGCTCGTCCTCCGCGACCTCGCCGCCCCGCGCTACCACTTCGACGACGCCGGGCGCTACGTCCTCGAGGCCAAGGACGAGCTCAAGAAGCGGCTGCGGTTCTCGCCCGACCGCGGCGACGCGCTGGCCTGCACCTTCGCCGCCGGCGTCGGCAAGGGCGGCGCGCGGAGCGGCCACGCCCTGACGGACTACGACCCCTATGGGGACGAGGAGAAGCGCCGTGGGTAGTTCGCCCAGCGTGCCGTCCACGCCTCCGGCCCCGCCGCCGACGCCCGACCGCGCCGACGCCGCCGTGCTGTCGAAGAAGCGCAGCCAGATGCTCCAGGAGCGCCAACGCTACCAGTACGCCGCCCTGCTCGGGTCCGGCGGACCCGCCGCCTCGCCGTCCACGCTGCTCGGCAGCGTCGCCTTCGCCCAGGCGAAGGGGGCCTCGTGACGATGGTCGCCCCGACCCGCGACGAGCTCCTCCGCCGCCACGCGGCCCTCGTCTCCGAGCGGTCGTCGTTCCTCGAGCATTGGAGCGACCTCGCCGAGCAGATGCTCCCCCGCCGCTTCCGCCGCTCGACCTCCGAGCGCAACGCCGCCTTCGCCGGGCGGAAGCGGAACGACAAGGTGGTGAACAACGTCGCCCGCATCGCCGCCCGCACCCTCGCCAGCGGTATGCACGCCGGCATGACAAGCCCGGCCCGGCCGTGGTTCAAGCTCACCACGATCGACCCCGACCTCTCCGCCTTCGGCGCCGCGAAGTCCTGGCTCTCCGAGGTCGAGGAGCGGATGCGCCTCGTCTTCGCGCGGAGCAACCTCTACACCGCGCTGCCGACCCTCTACGCCGATCTCGGCGTCTTCGGCTCCGCGGCCCTCGCCGTCTTCGACGACGCCGACGCCGTGATTAACTGCGTCGTCTGGCCCGCCGGCTCCTACTGCTTCGCCAACGGGGCCAACGGCCGCGTCTCCACGGTCCACCACGAGCAGTCGTTCACCGTCGAGCAGCTCGTCGAGACGTTCGGCCTCGAGAACGTCAGCCGGCGCGCCCGCGCCGCGTGGGAGGCCGGGCGGCTGTACGAGTGGATCGAGACGCTCCACGTCGTCGAGCCGCGCCTCGGCGCCGACCCGACCCGCGCCGACGCGCTCTCCATGCCCTTCCGCTCCGTCTGGATCGAGACGCGCTCCGGCGAGGCCCCGACCGCCCTGCTCGCCGAGTCCGGCTTCGCCGAGAAGCCCGTGCTCGGCGTGCGGTGGAATTGCGTCGGTGAGGACGCCTACGGCGAGAGTCCCGGCATGGACGCGCTGGGCGACGCCCGCGCCCTCCAGGTGCTCGAGCGGCGCAAGGCCCAGGCGATCGACAAGCTCGTGAATCCGCCGATGGTCGCGCCCTCGACGCTCCGCGCCGAGCGCGCCTCGCTGCTCCCCGGCGACGTCACCTACGTTGACGCCGTGCAGGGCGGGCAGGCGTTCCGACCGGCCATCGAGATCCCGCCCGAGGGCGTGACCGTCGTCGGCCGGGAGATCGCCGAGCACGAGCGCCGCATCAACGCCGCCTTCTACGCCGACCTCTTCCTGATGCTGACGCAGCTCGACACGCCGCAGATGACGGCGCGCGAGGTCGTCGAGCGCCACGAGGAGAAGATGCTCCAGCTCGGCCCGGTCATCGAACGGACGGAGGACGAGCTGCTCGACCCGCTCGTGGACCGCGTGTTCGGGCTGATGCACCGCCGCGGGCTGCTCCCCGAGCCGCCGGCGGAGATGCAGGGCAAGGAGCTCCGCGTCGAGTACGTTTCCGTCCTCGCCGCGGCGCAGCGGCTGATCGGAACGTCGGGCGTCGAGCGGCTCGCCGGCTTCGTCGGGAACATCTACGGCGCCAAGCCGGAGATCCTCGACGTCATCGACTTCGACAAGGCCGTCGAGGACTACGCCTCCATGCTCGGCGTGGACCCCGGCATCATCGTCCCCGCCGACGAGCGCCGCCGCATCCGCGACCAGCGCGCCCAGGCGGAGCAGGCCGCCCAGGCGGCGCAGGCCGCGCCCGCTGTCAACCAGGCCGCACAGGCGGCCAAGACCTTGAGCGAGACGGACGTCAACGGCGACAACGCGCTGGCCCGGCTGCTCGCGGCCCGCCAGGGCGGGGCGATCTGATGGGCCGCCGCTCCGGCCCTCTCGGCAGCGCCTCCGCCCAGGACGGGGCGCGGAAGCGCGAAAAGCTGCGCGCCGCGACGGACGCCGCCGACCTCGCGTGGCTCCTCGCCGACCCGCGCGGGCGGCGGTTCTACTGGCGGCTGATCGACCGGATCTGCGGGACGTTCGGAACCTCGATCGCCGCGGACCCGATCGGCACGGCCTACAACGAGGGGCGCCGCTCCATCGGCGTCGCCCTGATGCGCCGCGCGCAGCTCGAGCGGCCGGACGACTACGCCGCCGCGCTCGTCGAGGCCCTCGAGGACTCGCGCGCCGCGGCGAAGGCAACCAAGGCCGCCGGCGACGGCGGGGAGGAGGAAGACGATGGCCGAGACGAATAGCGGAGCCGGAGCGCCGGCCGCGGCCGAAGCCGCGGGCGCGACGGACGAGAAGACGCTGCTCACCGCCGAAGACCCGGAGGCCGCGGCCGCGGCCGAAGGCTCCGGCGGCGAAGCGGGGAAGGAAGCGACGAAGAAGGACGGGCCCGACGACGGAGCGGCCGGCGAGGAGCCGAAAGGCGAGAAACCCGCCCCCGCGCCCGTGACCGTGAAGGTGCCGGACGGATTCGCGCCGGACGACCCGGCCGTGGCGAAGTTCACCGCGGCGGCCGCGGAGTACGGCCTCGACTCGGAAAAGGCGCAGAAGCTCGCCGATATGCACTTCGAGCAGCTTCGCGGCCTCGCCGAGCGGCAGGCCGAGGAACACCGCAAGGCGGTCGAGACGTGGGCCTCCGCCGTGCGCGACGACCCGGACATGGGCGGCGCGCGGTTCAAGGAAACCCTCGAGCGAGGAAGGGCCGTCGTGCGGCGGTTCGGCAACCCGAAGCTCGCCGAGTTCCTCGACGCTTCGGGCCTGGGCTCGCACCCCGAGTTCGTCCGCTTCGCGGCGAAGATCGGGGCGGCGATCCGCGAAGACGAGGCCGCCGCGAAGGCGGCCGGGGCTGCGAGGAGCGGCGCGCCCGGCGCCGAGAATCCGATCGAAGCCCTCTACACCTCCATGCGAAAGGAGTAAACGATGGCCGTCATCGACAACACGCTGCCGACCCTGCTCGACCAGGCGCGGCGCACCGATCCCCAGGGCGGCATCGCCGCCGTCGTGGAGCAGCTCACGAAGCGCAACCCGCTGCTCGAGGACATGGTGTTCCAGGAGGGCAACCTCCCGACCGGACACCGCTTCGTCAGCCGCACCTCCCTGCCGAGCGTCGCGTGGCGGCGCCTGAACGAAGGCATCTCGCCGAGCAAGAGCGGCACGACCCAGGTGGACGAGGTGTGCGGCCAGGTGGCCGGCCTCAGCGTCCTCGACGTGGACGTCGCCGACCTGAACGGCAACGGCGCGGCCTTCCGAGCCAGCGAAGACCTGGCCTTCCTCCAGAGCTTGAACAACGAGGCGAACTCCGCGCTGTTCTACGCGAGCACGAAGGCCAACCCGGAGAAGATCTGCGGCTTCGCCCCGCGCTTCGACCTGTCCAGCGCCATCGGCGGCGGGCAGATCGTGAAGTGCGATTCCGGCGCCAGCGGCAACGACCAGACCTCGATCTGGCTGATCTGCTGGGGTCCGCAGACCGCGTTCGGGATCTTCCCCAAGGGCTCCCAGGCCGGCATCAAGTTCAAGGACTTGGGCTCGCAGCTCTGGGACGACGGCACGGGCAAGAAGTTCGAAGCCTACGTCTCCTCGTGGAAGTGGCACCTCGGCCTCTGCGTCAAGGACTACCGCTACGTCGTCCGCATCGCCAACGTGGACACGGGCTCGCTCGCGTCGAACGGCACGAACGTCGTCGAGGCGATGATCCGCGCCTACAACACGCTCGAAGACACCAACACGGGCCGGATGGCCTGGTACTGCAACCGCACCATCGGGACGTACCTGCACCTCCAGGCCATGAACTCGACGCGGCAGTCCACGCTCTCCGTTGACAACATCGCCGGCAAGCCGATCGTCAGCTTCCTCGGCGCGCCCATCCGCATCACCGATTCGATCCTCAACACCGAATCGGTGGTCGCGTAAGAGAGGGGGACGACATGATCCTCGACAAGCAGAACTTGTTCAGCGACCAGCAGTCCCTCGCCGGGACGGGCAACATCCTCTCCACGAACGTCATCGACCTCGGCGTCGCCGGGACGCTGGCGAAGGACGGGACCGCCGTCCGCAACGACGTCGGCCGCGGCGAGGAGCCGAAGGTCTTCGCGCAGATCACGGCGGACGTCTCCGGCGGAACGAGCGTGCAGCTCCAGCTCGTCCAGGCCGACGACTCCGCCATGTCCACCAACCTCGAGGTGCTCGAGCAGACGGACGCGATCGCCGTGGCGACCCTCAAGGCCGGCTACCAGTTCCGCCTCACGCGGATTCCGCCGGGCGTGACCCGGCGCTACCTCGCCATGCGCTACGTCGTGGTGGGGACGATCACCTCCGGCTCCGCGACCGCCGGCGTCGTGCTCAACCGCTTCACCAACGTCAACATCGGCTGACCGAAAGGAGGCGCTGAATGGCCCGCAAGAAGCTGGAGCTGAATACGGAACCGCAGGTCAAGCGTTATCGCTGCGGCGCGGCGTGCTACCGCAACGGCGTGTTCTACGAGAAGGGCGCCGTCGTGACCGTCTCGGACGACGAGCCGGACGCCAAGCCGTCGAAGACCTGGACCCTCCTCGACGGCGCTGAACCGGCCGCCTCCCCGGACGAAGCGCCGGACGAGGAAGGTTCCGGCGAGCGGAACGGCCGCCTCAGCGACCAGGACGCTCTTTGACCGAAAGGGGCGGCGGCTTCGTCCGCCGCCCCGCACTCTCGGGGGACGCCCATGAACGCCGTGCAGATTTGCAACCTCGCGCTCGGCCGGCTCGGCGGGCGTGCGGCCATCCAGTCCCTCGAGGACGCGGACGAGGAAGCCCGCGCCTGCGCCGTCGTCTATCCGGCGACGGTCGCGTCCGCGCTCACGGCCTACGCCTGGCCGTTCGCGGAGCGCCGGGCGACGCTCGCCCGCCTCCCGGCCTCGCCCTCGGAAGCGTGGGGCTACGCCTACGCGCTCCCCGTGGATTGCATCCAGCCGGTGCGCCTCGACGACGGCCTCCCGTGGCGGCCTCGAGGACCGGCCTACGCGATCGAGGGCTCGGCCCTGCTCTGCGACCTCGACGCCGCGGAACTCGTCTACGTCGCGGACGTCGCGCCCGAGCTCTGGCCGCCGTCGTTCGCGCAGTACGTCTCCTGGCGGCTCGCCGGCGAGCTGGCGCTCGCCCTCGACGCCCGAGCCGACCTCGCCAAGTTCGCGCTCGACCGCGCTTCGGCCGAGGAGCTCCGCGCCATTTCCGAGGTCCGCGCCGCGGAACGCCCGCGCCGCGACCCCGACGCCGAATGGATCGCCGCCCGAGGCGGCGGCCCGCTCGACGACTTCCTCGAGAACGGAACCGCCCGATGACGGCGATCCGGCAGGCTTCGTTCGCCGGCGGAGAGATCGCCCCCGAGCTGCGGGCGCGCACCGATCTTCAACGCTACGCGGCCTCGCTCGCCGAGTGCCGGAACTTCGTGGCGACGAAGCTCGGCCCGCTTCGCAACCGGCCGGGGACGACGTTCGTCGCCGCGGCGAAGTACGCCGACCAGCCGTGCATCCTCGTGCCGTTCGACTTCTCGGACGACCTCGCCTACGTCCTCGAGTTCGGCGTCGGCTACGCCCGCGTCCTGGCGCGCGGCGGCGCCGTCGTATCCGGCGGCGCGCCCGTCGAGTTCGACACGCCCTACGGGGCCGACGACCTGCCGCTGCTCAAGTGGGCGCAGGTCGGCAACCTGCTCTACCTCACGTGCCAGAGCCATCCGCCGATGACCCTGCGCCGCGTGGACCACGTGACTTGGGAGCTCTCCCCGCTCGTTACCGCGAAGACCGTCCAGCCGCCTACCGGCCTGACGCTCTCCCGCGAGGCGACGGCGACGGAGGACTCGAGTCACCCGAACAAGGAATGGGTTTGGTGGGCGACCTACACCTCGCCGAAGGGTGAGCAGTCGCTCGCCTCCGCGCCGGTCAAGCCGGCGCAGCACGACGGCAAGATCGACCGCTACGCCGACCGCCCGATCACGCTGACGATCCTCCCGCCCGCGGGCGCGGAGGCCGGCGGGATCGTCACGGTCTACTGCGGCCGGAACGACACGCCGGGCTACATCGGCGAGGTTCCGGTGGACGACGCGCACCCGACCGCGGCCGTCTCGTTCCACGACGACGGGCAGGTTCCCGACTACGGCGACGCGCCGCCCGAGGGGAAGAATCCGTTCCCCGGCCCCGGCAACTACCCGGCCTGTTGTTGCATCCATCAGCAGCGGTTCGTCGCGGCCAACACGGCGACGGAACCGCAGACGATCTTCGCTTCGCAGACCGGGACGTACAGCGCCTTCGACTACAGCTCGCCGGCCAAGAGCAGCGATGCCTGCACCTTCACCGTGGCCGGCAAGCGGCGCGAGGAGATCCGCGACCTCGTGTCCCTGCGGACGCTGCTCGCCCTCACGGCTTCCGGCGAGTCCTCCGTCGCCGGCGCGGACGGCGGCCCGATCACGCCGACCTCGATCGACGTGAAGCAGCAGAGCCGCTACGGCTGCTCGTGGGTGTCGCCGGTCGTCATCGGCAACGCCGTCATCTTCGTCCAGGACCGCGGCTCCGCCGTGCGCGACCTGACCTACGAGTTCTCCTCGGACGGCTACGTCGGGGCCGACCTGACGATCCTGGCGCAGCACCTCCTCGCCGGCCGCCGCGTCGTGAGCATGGCCTACGCGAAGAGTCCCGACTCGATCGTCTGGATCGTCCGCGACGACGGCGCTCTGCTCGGGCTGACCTACGTCCGCGAGCAGGAGGTGTCCGGCTGGCACGTCCACGAGACGGACGGCTGGTACGAAAGCGTCTGCGTAATCCCAGAGGGGACGGAGGACGCGCTCTACGCCGTCGTCCGCCGCCGCGTCGGCGGCCGGGACGTCCGGCACGTCGAGCGGTTCGCCAGCCGCCACGACGCCGCGCTGTTCCTCGACGACGCGATCGCCTTCACGGCGGCGCAGGTCGGGACGTCCGCGGTGCTCTCCGGCTTCGACCACCTCGAGGGGAAGACCCTCACGGCGGTCGTGGACGGCGAGGTCGTGGCCGGGCTCGTCGTCGCCGGCGGGAAGATCACGCTGCCGCACGCCGTCGCCGTCTCCGGCGCGGCGGGGCTGCCCTACGCCTCGCGGGCGCGGCTGCTCCCGCTGGCCGTCCAGGACGCCGACGTCCGCGCCAAGTTCAAGCGCGTGACGAAGGTCGTCCTCGAGCTGCTCGACACGCGCGGCGGCTGGGCGGGGTCCGGCGGCGACGACATGACGGAGCTGCGCCAGCGGCAGGTGGCCGACGACTTCGGCACGCCCGCGCCGGCGCAGGGCCTCGCGGAGATCCGCGTCTCCGCGGCGTGGGAGCGGGACGCCGAGGCGGTGCTCGAGCAGCGCGACCCGCTGCCGATGACCGTCCTCTCCGTCACGCGGGAGGTGCAGGTTGGTTAGCGTCGTCCCGGCGGAGCGCCGCCACGCCGAGGCGCTCGCCGCGGACCTGCGGCCCGACGACGCGGCGGAGATCGCCGCGACCGGGGAGACGCCGCTCGAGGCACTCGCGCGCTCGCTCGAGGCGTCGGACTACGCTCGCGCCGCGGTCGCCGAGGACGGCGCCGTGCTCGCCCTGTGGGGGACGACGCCGCTGACGCTGGTCGGCGGCGTGGCGACGGTCTGGCTGCTCACCGGCAACGCCGTCGAGCGGCACAAGCTGTCCATGCTGCGGATCGCCCGACGCGAGACGGCCTTCATGCAAAGCCGCTACTTTTGCATCGGGAACATGATCGACGAGCGGTACGCGAAGGCGCAGTCCTTCGCGCGGGCGCTCGGCTTCGAGCTCGCCGGCGAGGCGACGGAGTTCGGCGCGGACGGCGCGCCCTTCCGCGCCGCTTGGCGGTGGAGGTAACTATGGGCCCGGTCGCCGTTCCCGCGTGGGTCGGCTACGCCGCCCTCGGCGCTTCCGTCGCCGGGACGGCCGTGGCCGTGAAGGCGCAGATGGACAACGCGCGCTTCCAGAGCCGGATGGCCGACTACAACGAGAAGGTCGCCGAGCAGCAGGCCGTCGTCGAGCGCGAGCAGGGGTCCGCCCAGGCGGCCGACCTGCGGGACAGGATGCGCCGCACGATCGCCGACCAGCGCGTCGCCCTCGCCAACGCCGGCGTGACGCTCGACAGCGGATCGCCGCTCGCCCTGCTCGGGGACACGGCGGCCGAGGGCGCGCTCGACCAGGAGCAGGCGAAGTGGAACGGCGAGATGCGCGCCCGCGGCTACGACATTGAAGGCGTCTCCCAGCGGCTCCGCGGCAAGATGGCGGAGTCCGCCGGGGCCTACGGCGCGGCCGGCTCGCTGCTCACCGGCGCGTCGAACGCCTTCCAGATGGGGCTCTCGAGCGGAACGCTCACGCTGAAAAAGAAGTAGGAGGGGTCAATGCCGAGGATTCCCGTCTACGAGCGGGCCGTCGCTCCGCAGCCCGGACAGCCGGCGGAGCTTCGCGTCGCGTCGTCGCCGGAGGACTTCGGCGCCGGCCTCGCCGCGGGGCTGAACGCGGCCGGCGCCGGCATGAACGAGCTGGCGCGGAAGCAGTACGAACTCGACGTCGCCAAGAAGGTGAACGACGCGGAGGCGCTTTACGCCCAGGGCGTGAACGCCGTCTTCTACGCGCCCGGCGGCGAGCTGCGGCCGATCCCCGCGAGCGACTTCACCGTCCAGGTTCCCGGCGGCGTCGCCATGCTCCGCGGCGACGCGGCGGTCAACGCCGCCCCGGCCGCGGCCGACGCGATCAAGCGCGTCCGCAAGCAAATCTACGACTCGCTCGACGGCGACGCGGCGTCCCTCTTCTACCATCGGACGCAGCGCGACGAGGACCAGCACCTCACCGAAGTCGGGCGCCTGGCGACGGCGGGCGCGCTCGAGGCGCGGAAGACCGCCCGCGACGCGGCCAACGCCGCGGCCATCGACGCGACGCTCCGTAACCCCTTCGACGATTCGGTGTCGAACGACGGCATGGCGAAGTACGTCGCCAACGAGCGCATCGCCGTCATCGACGCCGGCGGCACGAAGGAGGCCGGCGACGTCGCGGCGCAGGAGGCCGTCCAGAAATGGATGCGGACCCGCGCGAACGCGATGGCCGAGGCCGGGCAGTTCGCCGCCGCGATCGACTACCTCAAGCGGCCCGACGTCGTAGCGGCCCTCGGGACGGAGGCCGACGCGCTTCGCTACAAGTGGCGCGACCACGGACTCGAGGACGTGGCGAGCGGGATCGTGTCGAAGGTCGTCGAGTCCGTGACGCGGCGAGACGCGGCCGGCAAGGCCGTGGGCTTCGACAGCGTGAAGGGCTGGGAGCAGCTCGAGGACGCTTTCGACAAGGCCGGCGCGACGCCGGAGGTCCGGGCCAAGGGCAAGGCTCTGTACGGTGAAGCCCTCGCCGCCGACGACGCGCGCAAGCTCTACCAGGAGCGCGCCGACTACGAGGAGGTTGACGGAATCATCAAGACCAAGGGCCTCGCCGCGGCGCGGCAGACGCAGGCGTGGGGCCGCCTCGAGTTCAAGACGCAGCACGCCTTCATCGAGCTGGCGACGCCGCCGAAGGAGCCGAAGGAGCCGAAGGAGTACGATCCGAAGGACGTTGCCGCCGTCCGCGAAATGATGCTGAACCCGGAGGGCCTCAGCGTCCCGCACGACTTGGCGAAGTTCTACGGGCTCGTCCCGAACGAGATGTTTCACACGGCGGAGACGATCATCCGCGAGGGCAACCCGAAGGAGCAGGGCGGCGCCTACGACAAGACCTTCGAGAAGATCGGACAATTCGCGCGACGCTGGCTTATCGGGGCCAACCTCTACAGCCCGACCAACCCGACGCCCGAGGACAAGGATCGCCTCGGGCACATCATCGAGGCCGCCGTCCAGGACTACAAGATCAACGGCGTAATGGACGAGGAGCACGCCTACAAGTCGTTCGAGCGGGCGTTCTCCTATTGGGCCGTGCCGAACAAGGTTTTCAGCGGCAAGACCTACAAGCGCGACATGAACCTCACCGAAAGCGACCGCCGATCGGCTCGCCGCGTGTCCAACGAAGAGGCCGTGCAGCAGGGCTTGTTCGTCGTGCAGGCCGACCCGAACCGCAACACACCCTACAACGACTATGAGCGGATGGCCGCCTCGGCGAAGGCGCAGGGCAAGACGATCGCGGAGGCGTACCCCGAGTACGTCGCGACGACGCTCGGCAAGCCCTTGCCGCGGCCCTCCGCGCCGGCGGCCGCCGGGCCCGCCCCGGCCGCGGCTACGACGAAGGTCGTGCCCTACGCCGACGTCTTCCACGGCGAGAACGTTGACGCCGCGCGCATCCAGCGCGAGCTGCCGGCCGTCTACGCGCACATCACGAACAAGTGGCACGAGCGCGCACCGAACGAGCCCTTGCGGCCGGATTGGGTCGTCCAAGCCTACGCGGCCGGCGTCCGCAACGGCGCCTATGCCAATCTCCCGAGCCTCTCGAGGACGGCCAAGTGAGCGACCCGCGGAATCCAGAGCAGTTCGCCACGAGCGTCCCGACGACGGCCGCCGACGAAGCCAATGCCGGCGGCGTGCTGAACGCCGACTACGACCCCTTCGCCCCGGAGCCGCGCAAGCCCGCGGCTTCCCCGGCGACTTCCCCGGCGACTTCCCCGGCCACTTCCGGCGGCGTGCTGAACGACGGCTTCGACCCGTTCCGCTCCGTCGCCGACCCGAACGCGCCGGAGAACGCCCGCCTCAAGGCCGTGCTCGACGCGGCGACCATCTCCGCCTGGTCGGGCGATCCGAGCGGCCGGGCGCGCCGCATCGGCGCGCTGTCGCAGATCACCCGAATCCCCGTGGACGTCCTCGCCGGGGTCGGCGAGGGCGGCATCGACGAGATCGAGAAGCGGGCCAAGCTCGTCGCCAACGATCCCGTGCGCTTCCGCCGGCAGTATCCGGCTCTCGCCGACGCGCTGCTCAATTCGCCGGAGGCGCGGAACTTCGTCGTCGAGCAAGCGCCGCCCGTGACGCGGCTCGTGAAGAAGATCGGAGTCTGGCTCGGCGGTACGCTCGACGCGCAGATGGTGTCGCGGAACGACATTGGCAACGCGCTCAAGGTCATTACGGGCCAAATGTCGCTCGCGGAGAGCCGGGCGCAGGGCGCCGCGGAAACGGCCGCGGCGAACAACAAGCTCTGGGACGCGCTCGCCGAGGTTGACGCGCAGCAGACCTACCGCAAGGCTGGGCCGAACGCGCCGGACAGCACCGTCGAGGCGGCGAAGAACTCGTTCAAGGATCTAAAGCGGCTCGCCATCCTCGGCAAAATCTACGTGGGCAACGGCACGCCGGAGGACGAACTCGCCCTGGCGCGCATCAATGAGAGCATGGTCCCGACCGATCCTTCCGGCCAAGGCCCGGTGCGGCAGGTGGTCAACGTCGGGGCGCAGATGCTCGGGATGCAGGCGGCCAACCTCGGCGCCCGCGGAGGCGGCGCCGCCGCGGCCTACGGCGCGGCGTCGCTCGCCACGCTGGCCTTGACGCGCAACCCCAAGGCCGCCAACGCGGCCGGGCGCGCCGCGGCGGCGTTCGGAGGCAAGGCCGCGGAGATGGCGGCGATCTACGCGCAGACGACGCTCTCCGCCTACGGCGCCTACCGCGACACGCTCGACGAGAACGGGCGCCCGATCGACGACGCGACGGCGAAGATCGTCGCCGCGGCCTACGCGACGATCGCCACGGCCGCGCTCGCCAAGGGCCAGCAGGCGATTTACGCGACCTACGGCAAGGCCCTCGGCAACGCCGCGGCGGGCGGAGAAGAGGCGTTCGGGCGGAAGATCCTCGGCAACGCCGAGCTGCGCTCCGCGCTGCTCAAGGAGTACGGGAAGCGGATCGCCACGGCGGGGCGGACGGAAGCCGGAGCGATGGCCGTCCAGACGCTCGGCCAGGACGCCGGCCAGTGGCTCGCCCGGAACGCCTCGGCCTACGGAGGGGACTTCGGGCGCTACAAGGCGCCGACGACGGAGGAGGTCGGACGCGCCTTCGGCAACGCCGCGGAGCAGGCGCTCGGCGGCGGCATCATGGGCATCGAGCACGGCACGTTCGGCGCCGCGACCGGCTACTACCGCACCATGTCCAACTACCGGCAGGACGCGGCGCGGGCCAAAGCTATGCCCGAGGTCGCCAAGGCGCTCGCGGAGAACAAGGACTTGGCCGTCGCCATGCCGGAGACGATCGCCAAGATGGTCGCCAAGGAGACGGCCGAGAGCGGCGCGCCCGTGACGCACGTCTACGTGGACGCGAAGGCCGCCGTGAACGAGGCCCGCCGCGCGGACGGCACGGTCGATTCGGAGCTGGTCAACGCGATCGGCGAACGGCTGACGGACAAGACCGGCGAGGAGGCCGGGGACGCCGTGCTCGATGCAGCGAACCGCGGCGACCGCATCGAAGTCCCGCTCGCCAAGTTCATCAGCGACGTCGCCACGACCAACCTCGCGCAACGGCTGGCGCTGGACACGGCCGTCGATCCGAGGGGCCTCACGGCCCGCGAGCACGCCGAGTACCAGCCGCAGATCGTCGCCCGCGCGAAGGAGCTCGTGGACCAGTGGGAGCGCGACGGGCAAGTTCCCGACGACCCCGCGGCCGACGCCGATGCGGCGGCGCGGCGGAAGGAGCTCGAGGCGGCCAACGAGAAGCTGCCGGAGTCCCGCCGCCGCTCGCCGGAGGACATGGACAACGAGATCGCCGTCCATCGCGCGATGCGCCTGGCGACGCTGGCCGCGTGGAACGACGACCGCGCCACGCGCGGCGAGAAGCCGCTCGCCTACGAAGACCTGTTCGGCGACCTGCCCGTGGAAATCGGCGCGGGCGACGAGCGGGCCGCGACGACGCACGAGCGCGGGGGCTTCGTCCCCGACGACGGCGACGGCGAGTCCCGCGGCTGGGGCGTCCACTTCGACGGCGACGACGAGGCCGCACGCACGCGGACGGCCGGCGGGCGGAAGTACGTGGCGACGCTCCCCGGCGACGACGAGCTGCTCGACCACGGCGCTCCGCTCGACCGGCAGCCGGCCAAGGCGCGTCGCGCGCTGGTCGATCTTCTCGGCCTCCAGCCGGCCGACGCGGAGGTCAAGGCCAACCCGGACGGCGGCTTCGACGTCGTGGTCCGCAACGGCGAAGGGCAGGTCATCCGCGAGACGTGGGCGGCGGACGAGGCCGAGGCCAACCGGCTCGCCGAGGAGCACCGCGCCGGCGGCGCCGTCGATCCCGGCATGACCGGCGGCGAGATGTACGGCGAGCTGGCCCTCCGCCGCGGCGGGAGGAAGGAGGCTTCGGAGGCGCTCCGCGAGGCCGGCGTGCCCGGCCTGCGCTACGACCGCCCGGACGGCAAGGGCCGCGGCTACGTCGTTTGGGACGCCGG
Organism: bacterium; assembly: GCA_021372775.1. NCBI lineage: Bacteria > bacterium. The sequence goes on from JAJFTU010000002.1 coordinate 16,191, forward strand.
CCGTATGCCCATCAGCGAGACGCTGAACCAGGCGGCCGCGGCGCCGGCCGCGGACGCGACGACGGCCATGCGCCGCGGCTGGACGACGATCCTCGCGGACGGCGCGAAGCGCCTCTACAAGATCGCGCTCGCGCCTACCTCCGACTTCACCACCTTCGTCCACGAGTCCGCGCACGTCTACATCGACGTCATGAGCGCGCTGGCCCAGCGCGCCGACGCGCCGGAGCAGTTCCGCCGCGACTACGAGACGGCGCTCAAGTTCATGCAATACGGCAGCCACGCGGAGCGCGAGGCGGCCCGCGTCGAGCGCGCCGCCCTCGGCGACCGCGCGGCGAAGACGGATCGCCTCGAGGAGCTCGAGGAGAAGATCCGCAACGGCACGGCGACGGACGACGAGAAGTACGAGCGCGCTGCGCTCTCCATGTCCGTCGCGCGGCTGACGCCCGCCGAGCGGGCGCGCCACGAGGAACTCGCCGCCAAGGAGGACCGCTTCGCCAAGGGCTTCGAGAAGTACCTGATGGAAGGGAACGCCCCGACCGCGAACCTGGCGGGCCTCTTCCAGCGGTTCAAGCTCTGGCTGCTCGACGTCTACGGCGCCGGCGGGCCCGGCGTCGATCTGAACGACGACATTCGCGGCGTCTTCGACCGGATGCTGGCGAGCGAGAAGGAGATCGAGGCGACGCGCGACGCGCTGGCCCTGCGGCCACTCTACCGCAGCCCCGAGGAAGCGGGCATGACGCCGGAGGAGTGGCGCGCCTACATCGCCGAGCAGCACGACAGCCTGACGCTCGCCGCGCGCCGGCTGGCGGTGAAGATGTTCGCCGACCGCGCCCGCGAGAACGGCCGTTGGTGGCAGGCGAAGCGGTCCAAGGCCGTTGACGAAGCGGGCAAGGAGTACGACGACCGGATGATCGTGAAGGTCGCGCGCTTCCTCCGCACCGGCGAGCCGTGGGACGGTATGCCGGAGGCCCTGCAAAAGCTGCTCACCCGCCCGGACGGGTCGAAGGTCCGCATCCGCCTCGACGACATGAAGGCGATCCTCCATTCGGACGACCGGAAGAAGGCCGAGGCCGACCTCGCCGCCGAGGAGGCCCGCGTCAAGGCCGCCGGCGAGCGAATGTCCGCGGAGACGCGGGAACGCCAGCGGCAGCTCCGCCGGGACCGCGACGCGAAGCTCGGCGAGGCGCGGAAGGCGGCCCGCGACGAGATCAAGAGCCTGCGGGAAGTCCGGTCCAAGACGAAGGACAAGGCGGCGCGGGACACCATCTCCCAGCGCATCGGCGAGATCCGCCCGGAGCTCGAGCGCGACCTCGAGACGCTGCGGGCCGACTACGACAAGGCGATCGCCGAGGAGCGCGAGAAGCTCTACAAGTGGCACGAGGACCGCGCCGCGGAGCTGACCGCGGCCCGGCGCAAGATCAAGACGGACGACACCTCCGGGTCCGACCGCCTGATCGGGCTCTGCTCCAAGGACGGGATCGAGGCCGAGACGCTCGCGGAGTGGTTCGGCTTCCCGTCCGCGCGGGCGATGCTCGAGGGCCTCGCCGGACTCGAGTCCCGCGACGACTACACGCGCCAGCGGGCCGACGAGCTGATGGCCGAGCGTCACCCCGAGGTGGCGAACGAGTGGCAGACGCTCTCCGAGGAGGCGGAGAAGGCGCTGCACAACGATCACACCGGCCGTTGGCTGGTCCACGAAATGTCGGCGCTCGCCGCGCGCAAGTCCCCTTCCGGCAAGCCGACGCCGACCGAGTCCATCCGCCTCGCCGCGCGGGAGATCGTCGCCAAGCGCGTCGCGTCGGAGACGACGACCGGCTCGGACCTCCAGGCGGAGCAGCGCGCGTCGCGCGCCGCGCTCGCCGCCGCGGCCCGCGGCGAGTACGAGCGGGCCTTCGCGGCGAAGCAGCAGCAGCTCTTGAACTACTGGATCTACCGCGAGGCGATGCGCGCCCGCGAGGAGCGCGACGCCTTCGCCGACGCGCTCCGCTCCGCGGCGAAGCCCGAGACGCGGAAGACCATCGGGCGCGCCGGCCAAAGCCTGATCGACGTGACGGACTCGCTGCTCGAGACGCTCGGCTTCCGCGAGTACGACGCCGACGAGACGCGCCCTCCTCGGATGTACGCCGACGACCTGGCGGATCGCCTCTACGACCTCGGCATCGACCCCGCCTTCGACCCGCGGATGCTCGACGAGACGCTCGTCTCCGGCAAGTGGGACGAGATGACCGTGGCGGAGATGCGGAACGCGGCCGCGGCCTTGAAGCAGATCCGCCGCGCCGCGACCGCCGTGGACCGCGTGGACAAGCTCGGCCGCCGCGTCGCCATCGGCGACCTGGTGGCGCAGATCGACGTGGAGTCCCAAGGCCTCCACGACCGCGGCGAGGCGCTGCCGCCGAACACTCCCGTTCCGTTCGGCTACGAAGCGACGGAGACGGCCGCCGGCTGGAACGCCGCGCTGACGGAGCCGCGCATCCTGTTCAAGTACCTCGGGAAAGCCGCCTACGACTTCTTCTACGGCAACTACCGCCGCTGCCGCGACAACGAGGACGCCGACATTCGGCGGATCATGCCGTTCTTCCTCCGCCAGTGGCAGGCGTTCTGCAAGGGCGACGGCGGCAAGCGGTTCGAGGAGGTTGACGCTTCCGAGCTGCCGTTCAAGCCGGAACTCGGCTACGCCGACCGCCGCACGCGGCTTTGGGCGATGATGCTCGCCGTGGCGATGGGGACGCAGAGCAACCGCGACCGCACCTGCGGCGTGAAGGTGCTCGACAAGCACGGCGACCCGGTGCTCGACGCGGACGGCAACCCGATCATCAAGGGCGGCTTCGGCTGGGAGCAGGACAAGGTGGTCGCCTGGCTCGACAAGACGCTCACCCACGAGGAATGGGACTTCGTGGAAAGCGTCTGGAAGCTGATGGACGGCGAGCTTTGGCCGCGCCTCGCCAAGATGGAGCGCGACGTCCACGGGACCGCGCCCGACAAGGTGGAGGCCCTGCCGATCGAGCTGTCGGACGGCCGCGTCGTCAGCGGCGGCTACTTCCCGCTGCACGCCGACCCGAACGTCCGCGGCGCGGCGCGCGACAAGGAAGCCGACGCGGCGGCGCTCTCCATGTTCGGCGCCTTCGGCGGCAAGACGGCCATGCCGCACTCCTTCACCCACGCCCGCGCCGGGCGCGCCGATTACGTCGTCAACCTCGACTGGAACGTCGTGCCGCAGCACGTCATCGACGTCCTGCACTACGTCCACTTCTACGGCTTCGTCCGCGACGCGCAGACGGTCATGAAGAACGCGGACTTCTCCAACATCGTCAAGCGCCGCCTCGGGAAGCAATCCGAGGGCGCGATGGAGGACTGGCTCAAGTCCGTCGCCAACGCGCGGTCGGCCGCGCTGTCCAAGACGGAGGGCTACATCCTCCGCGGCTTCAACGCCGTGCGCTCGCGGTTCATCATGCGCGTCCTCGGCTGGTCCGTCACGGTCCCCGCCGGCGACCTTTCCAACGCCTTCGTCGCCTGGCACGGCGGCGTCATCAAGGGGCGCTACCTGGCGAGCACGCTGCTCAAGGCCGTCTCCACGAAGCCCTGGCTCGCCATGCGGCGGGAGTGCCTCGAGAAGTCGAACACGCTGCGGCGCCGCTCGGACGACACGCGGCAGCGTTACCAGATGGACATGGCCGACGTCGGCAAGGCCGGCGACCGCTCGGCGGCGGGGAGGAAGGCTTCCGCCTTCCGCAACGCCTCGTGGTTCATGTTCGACGTGACGGACAAGCTCATGAGCACGATCATCTGGCACTCCGCCTACTTGGAGGGTAAGGCCAAGAATCTCGGCGAGGCCGGGGCGCGGACCTTCGCCGACGATGCGGTGGACCGCACGCTCCCCTCGCGCGAGGCGCCGGAGCAGTCCGGCTTCGTCCGCAGCCGGGCGGTCGGCGCGCAGCAGGCGGCGTTCTACGGCTACTTCAACAAGCTCTACAACCTCGAGCGCGAGATTTGGCACGACGCGGCGCAGGCCCACCTCAACGGGGACAGCCTCTTCGACAAGGCGGGGAAGGATCTTCACGCCGCGGCGCGGACCTTCGGCGTCCTCGTCGCGTCCAACCTCCTCGGAGAGTATCTCACCGGGCGCGGGCCGGAGAAGGACGAGAAGTGGGCCGAGTGGGCCGCACGCAAGACGGCCGCGGCGCCGTTCCTGCTGTTCCCGGTCGTCGGCACGCTCGGCGAGTGGGGCGTCAACGCGGCCTTCCACAAGATGTTCCATGACAAGCAGGGCCAGCTCGCCAAGTTCTCCGTCCGCTCCTCGCCGTTCGGCGCGGGCGTGCAGACGCTGGTCAGCGACATTCAAGACGCCCTCGCCCCCGGCGCCCGCGAGGCCGACGTGGACCAGCGGATTTGGGCCGCGCTCGACGCGGCGGGCACGGCGGCCAACCTGCCGACGCACAACCCCCGCAGGACGCTCGAGTACGCCGAGCGCGCCCTCGCCGGCAAGACCACGCCGAAGGGGCCGATCGACGCGGCGGGCCACCTGATCTACGGCGAGCGGCGCAAGCAAGCCGCCAACCCGGCGTCCACGCTCTCCGATGCGGTCGGCGAGGGCGACGAAGGAGAGAAGCCGTGACGATGACGAAGGACTCCCCGATCCGCGCCGAGTACCTCGGCGACGGGGCGCAGCTCTCGTTCCCGATCCCCTTCCGCTTCCTCGAGGCGTCGCACGTCGCGGTCGCCGTGGGCGGCGTGCCGCGGAGCGGCGGCTACGCCGTCCTCGGGGCCGGCGACGCGGAGGGCGGGACGCTCGTCTTCGACGCCGCGCCGACCTCCGGCGTGGCCGTCGCCGTCTCGCTCGTCGTGCCGATCGAGCAGCCGGTGTCCCTGCGGCAGCAGGGGCCGTTCCGGCCGGAGACGCTCGAGTCCGCGCTCGACCGCGCGACGATGATCCTCCGCCGCCTCGACGCCGCGCTCGGCGACGCCCTTCGCTTCGCCGGCGGGCTGCTCGACGCCCAGGGCGGGCGGATCGTCAACGTCGGGGCGGCGACGCAGGCGACGGACGCGGCGAACCTCGCCGTCGTCCAGGGCGCGGTGAGCGCGGCCCTCGCCGGCGGCGGCCGCGTCACGCCCGGCGTCTGGAGCTTCCTCGGCGACGGGACGACGCTCTCGTTCGCGCTCGCCGGGGCGACGCTCGCCGCGCCGGAAGCCTACGTCGTGACGGTCGGCGGCGTGGAGCAGGAGCCGACGACGGACTACGCGATCGACCTCGCCCTCGGGCGGATCGTCTTCGCGTCCGTCCCGCCGCCCGCCGGGGCCAAGGTCTACGTCCGGTGCTGGACCTACGCCGCGCCGCAGACGGCGCCGGCGGTCTACGCCGAGGCCGACCTGCCCGCGGCCTCCGCCGCGCTCGTCGGTCGCCTCGCCGTGGTCCAGCCGGCGACCGGCCCCGCGGAACTCCGCGTCTGCCTTCGCGGCGAGGACGGCCTCTACGGCTGGTCCGTCGTCGCCACCGGCGGCTTCGCCGCCTGACGACTCTTCGCCCCCGCGGCCGTTCCGGCCGACCGCGGGGCGCGCCGACCGCCGGAGGAGGGAACGCCCGATGAAGAAGATCGTCCTCGCCGCCGCGGCCATGCTCGCCGCGTTCGCGGCGTTCGCCGCCCCGCCGGCCGACAACGTGGCCTCGACGCCGACGCCGCCGACCGGGGCCTGCCGCGACGCGGCGCCGCTCGTCCTCTCGCGGAGCAACGGCCACCTGTACGGCTGCGTCTCCGGGGCCTGGCACGACTGGACCGCGGCGATGCTCGCCGGCATCAGCGTCAATTCGATCGTCGGCGACGTCACGATCGACGGCAGCCTCGCCGCGACCGGGACCGCGACCGCGGCCACGTTCCGGGGCGAGGTGGACCTGACGACCGACCCGTCCTACCCCGCGGGGCTGATCCGCGACGGCCTCGGCTTCCAGGCGCGGGCCAACGCCGGCGGCTACGTCACGCTCGCCCCCGGCGCGCTCCATGCCGGCTCGTGGTCCGGCGACGTCATTCTTCACGCGCCCTATGGCGCGGTGCGCGTCGAGGGCTCGGCGCTCGCCCCCTATCACTCGAGCATGGACCTCGGGATGCCTGACGACCCGTTCGGGGTTGTGTACGCCTACGGCATGGACCTCGACCAAGACGGTTCGCTCGACCTGGGCGCGGTCGGCCAGGCGAAGTTCTTCCACGGCACGGCCGACGACGCGGGCAAGCTCGGCGGCTACGTGCCGACCTACTTCGCGGCCGATTCCGCCGTCGTGCATCTCGCGGGCGCGGAGACGATCACGGCGACCAAGACCATCGCGATCTCCGGTACCGGCGTCGGGATCGAGGTGAAGAATTCGAGCGGCGTCTCCGGCGACTCGCGGAGCGTGCGGATCACCAACGGCACGGGCGCCTATTGGGACGTCGTCGCCACGTCGGCGGGCAATCTCTCGTTCCGCCTCGGCGGCAC
>JAJFTU010000003.1 GCA_021372775.1 bacterium
GACGAGGCGCCCGCCGCGCCGACGCCGCGCCCGGCCGCGCCGCGGGAGGCCGCCCCGGGCGCCGGCGCGGTCGTCGCCCCCCTGCCCGGCGAGATCGTCGGCGTCGCCGTCGCCGTCGGCGCCGCGGTCCAGCGCGGCGACGAGCTCGTGCGGATCGAGGCGATGAAGATGGTCAACGTCGTGCGCGCCCCGCGCCCGGCGCGCGTCGCCGCGGTGCGGGTCGTCGTCGGCCAGGCGGTCGAGCAGGGCGCGACGCTCGTCGAGCTGGACGGCTGAGCGATGGACTTCTCCGCGCTCGCCGGCGAGCTGCTGAAGGGGGTCTCGGCCCTCGGCGCCGGACAGGCGGCGATGCTCGCGGTCGGCCTGTTCCTGATCGGGCTCGCCGTGGTCAAGAAGTACGAGCCGCTGCTGCTGCTGCCGATCGGCGCCGGCTGCCTGCTCGCCAACCTGCCGCTCTCCGGCCTCGTCGGCGACGAGGGGCTGCTCGGCCTGCTCTACCGCCTCGGCGTGCGCACCGAGGTGTTTCCGCTGCTGATCTTCATCGGCGTCGGGGCGATGATCGACTTCGGCCCGCTCCTCGCCGCCCCGCGCCTCGCGCTCCTCGGCGCGGCGGGGCAGTTCGGGATCTTCGGCGTGCTGATCCTCGCCGCGCTCCTCGGCTACCCGATCAAGGAAGCCGCCTCGATCGGCGTCATCGGCGCGATCGACGGGCCGACCTCGATCTTCGTCGCCGCCAAGCTCGCGCCGCAGCTCCTCGCGCCGATCGCCGTCGCCGCCTACTCCTACATGGCGCTCGTGCCGGTGATCCAGCCGCCGCTGATGCGCCTGCTGACGACCCGCCGCGAACGCGGAATCAAGATGGAATACGCGCCGCGCCCCGTCTCCCGCCGGGCGCTCGTCGCCTTCCCGATCATCGTCACGGTCGTGATCGGCGCGCTCGTTCCCGACGCCGCGCCGCTCGTCGGCACGCTGATGCTCGGCAACCTGCTGCGCGAAAGCCGGGTCGTCGAGCGGCTGGCGGCGACCGCGCGCAACGAACTGATCAACATCTCCACGCTGTTCCTCGGCCTCGCGGTCGGGGCGACGATGACGGCGGAGTCGTTCCTCAACGCGCGCGCCCTCGGCGTGCTGGCGCTCGGGCTGATCGCCTTCGTCGTGGACACCTGCGCCGGCCTGCTGATGGGGAAGCTGATGTGCCTCCTCTCCCGCGGGCGGATCAACCCGCTGCTCGGCGCCGCGGGGATCAGCGCGTTCCCGATGGCCGGGCGGCTGGTCGCCCAGGCGGCGCAGAAAGAGGACCAGGACAACTTCCTGCTGATGCACGCCCTCGGCGCCAACACCTCCGGACAACTCGCCAGCGTGATCGCCGGCGGCGTCCTCCTCGCCCTCGCCTCCGGGTTCTGACCGGCGCGGCGTCCTTCTCGCCCTCGGGCTCCGGCCTCCGACGACGAACGGCGGCGCGTCGCGTCCCGGCCGCCGCCGACAGTTCGCCGAAACGCGTCGGCGGCCGTTGAGCGGCGACGCCGGTTCGCGCTACTCTCGCCGCGACGCGCAGTTCGCGGACGGTGGTGGCGTTTGGCGGCGACTCTTTCCTCCGGCCCGGCGCGGGCCGTTCTCGTTCTCATGGCCGGTTTCGCCTGCGCCCCCCTCGCGGCGCGCGGCGACGAGCTGCTCGTCCCCGGCGGCCGCGCCGCCGCGTCGCGCCTTCTGGGCGGCGTCGACGAAAACGCTCCGGCGGCGTTCGTTCCCTCCTTCAACCGGGCGCTGCTCTCCGCGGTCACCGGCGACGCGTCGGCCGCGGAGATCGTGCCCGCGCGCCGCGACGCGCTGGTGCTGCTGCGGCTCGCCTACTCCGCGCGCCAAGCCTACGGCGGACGGCTGCAGATCCTGCCCGGCGAGAAGCAGGCCCGAGAGCGGCTCGAAGGGGTCTCCGGCTCGCTCGGTTTCGCGCTCGTGCAGATCGAAGGGCGGTTCGCGGTCGATCCGATTCCGGGGGAGGACGCCGAGCGCCGGCGCCGCGCCGCGGCGGCCCTCGGCTGGGACGTGCCGAGCGCCGTGGACGCCTTCAACGACGGGACGCCGGTCTCCTTCCCGGTCCCCGAGGAACGGGTCCCCTCGCCGCTGCCCCTCGCCCGCTGGCGCGCGATCGCCGGGGCGCAGTTCGACGCGGACGGCGCGCTGGAGCGGCTGGCGACGGACGAGCAGGACAGCCTGCTCCTCGGCGCGCTCGACCGTCTCCCGCCCGAAACGGCGGCGGTCTTCTCCGACGACGATCTCGCCGTCCTGCGCCGCGAGGCGGCCCAGCCGTTCTTCCGTTTCGCGCCCGCGCTGCTCGTGCGCGGCGGCGCGGTCGTCGCGCCCGGCGGCGAGGCCGCCGAGGCGGCGTGGGCCGCGCTCGTCGGCGCCTCGCCGCGCGAGCCGGCGCAGTTCCTGCGGCGTCTGCTGACGGCGCACGACGGACGCCGCGCCTATCTCTTCGCCGCCCTCGCCGCGGCGCCGCCGCGCGTCGTCGCGGCGCTCCGTCCCGCGGCCTCGCTCGAGACGCTGGACTCCGCCGTCGCCGACGCCGCCCCGTTGGTCCGCTTCGACCGCGCCCGCTCCTCGGCGCCGGGTCTCGACGAACTCCTTTCCGCGCTCGCGCCGTTCGCCGACGAACGCGGCCTCGCCCTTCCGGGGGGGATCGCGGCGTGGCGGTGGGCGCTGCCGCTCGGCCGCCCCGAGCCGGCGCCGCGCGGCCTCGCGCCGTCCGACGACGCCGCGGCGTTCGTCGCCGACGCGCTCCGCCTGCGCGTCACCGTGCGCGGCGGGCCGCGCTTCGCCGCCCCGCGGGCGATCCGCCTGCTCGCCCTCGCGCGGCGCGCGCCGG
>JAJFTU010000004.1 GCA_021372775.1 bacterium
TTCAGCAGCGCGACGAGCAGGTCGGCCTGATGGCGCGCGTCGGCGTCGGCGCGGTGCAGCGTCGCCTCGTCCTGCAGGGCGAGGCCGAGCGCGGGGACGATCCGCTCCTTGTTCGTCTCGTCCCACGGCACGCGCAGCACGCCCATCGCCAGCGACTTCGTGTCGATCGCGTTGTAGCCGAACGGGTTCGCGACGCCGGTCCAGGCGAAGTACCAGTTCACGTACATCCAGTCGAACGGCGCGTTGTGGCCGACGAAGACCGCCTTGCTCCCCGGGAGCTTCGTCGCCTCGACGAAGGCCACGAGCCGCCGCAGCGCCTCGGCCGGCTCCAGGCCCTCGCGGCCCAGCCGCTCCAGGTCGAGGCCGTGGACCTTGTTCGCGCCCGGGTCGCTGCCGGCGAAGGCGGGGCGCAGTTCGACGTAGAACGACTCCCCGACCTCGAACGTCCCCTCGCCGCGCGGGAAGACCGGCACGGCGCCGAGCGAGACAAGATTGAAGAGGCCGGGGACCGGCCCCGAGGCCTCGACGTCGATCGAGTAGTAGGTGCGCTTGGCGTTCATGCGTGCCTCCTCGCGGCCGGCCCGTTCAGGGCGCGCGCCGCGGCGCGTCGATCGTGCGGTGCGCGGCGCGGAAGAGCAAGCCGTGGAGCGCGAGCGCGCCGGCGCGCTGCAGCCAGAACGCCGCGCGCCGCGCCCGCCAGCCCGAAGCGCCGGCGCCGAGCAGCGCGTCGAGCCGCGCCGCGGCGCCGAACAGCGCGCCGCCGCCCCGCGACCACGCCGCCGCGGCGAGCGCGTAGAGCCGCGCCGGCGCTCCGGCCAGCGAGCGCGCGCCGCGCGGGAAGACGACCGCCTCGGCCACGCCGACGACGTCCTCCGGAGGGACCGTCCAGCCGTCGAGCGCCGCGAGCGCGTCCCCCTTGGTGCGCAGCGCCGCGCCGCTCCGGCCGACGACGCGGTGGGCGACGAGCGCGCGCCCGCGGAAGAAGACCGCCACGTCGCCGAAGCGGGGCGTCCGCCGCCGCCAGCGCAGCCGCTCGCCGCCGACGAGCAGCGGCGCCATCGAGCGCGTCGCGTCGGAGACGTCGATCTCCCCCGCCGCGAGCCCGGCCACGGCCGCGCGCAGCAGTTCGAAGGCGGCCGCCTCGCGCGCGCCGCCGCCGATTTCTCCTTCGCCGCCGCCGGTCCGTCCGGGCAAATCCATTATCCTCAGCCTCTCGCGAGGGGCGCCGATGATCGACTACCGCAAAACGTACCACACGCTGCAGCGCGCGCTGCAGAGCATCGAGGAGAGCGCCGAGACCAAGGAGTCGCTCTCGGTCATCCTCGAGGCGCTCGTCCGCGGCGCCGGCTCCTCGCTCGGCATCACCGGCGGGCGGCTCTACCGCCGCGACGACGCCAAGGCGGCCTACGTGCTCGAGTCGTCGCTCGGCTCGCCGCGCGTCGCCGCCGGCTTCGAGGTGCCGGCCTCCTATCCGCCGGTGCGGCGGCTGCGCGAGGAAGGGCTCGTCTTCAGCGAGGAGGGGGACCCGGAGTTCGACCCGCACATCGAGCGGCGGGTCGGCGTGCGCCGCTTCGCCGCGCTGGGGATCGGCGAGCGGGCCGAGCACATGATCGCCTTCACGATGGCCGACGACGTCGATCCGCGGCAGGCGGTCTACATCCTCGGCACGATCCGCCACGTCGTGAACCTCAAGATGATCGCCGGCGCGCTGCTGCACGACGTCGCCGAGGCGCGGCGGATCCAGACGAGCCTGCTTCCGGCCAAGCCGCCGACGTTCCACGACTTCCAGTTCGCCGCCCGCACCGTGCCGGCCGAGGCGGTCGGCGGCGACGCCTACGACTTCCTGCCGCTCTCCCCCGACACGATCGGCATCTCCGTCGTCGACTCCTGCGGCCACGGCCTTCCCGCGGCGCTGATGGCGCGCGACGTCGTCACCGGGCTGCGGGTGGCCCTCGACGTGCAGTACCGCGCGGTCCGCGCGATCGAGAAGGTCAACCGCGTCGTGGCCCGCGCGGCGCTGACCAGCCGCTTCACCTCGCTCTTCTACGCCGAGCTCGACTCGTCGGGCACGATGCTCTACTGCAACGCGGGGCATCCGCCCGCCCTCTTCTGGCGCGAGGGCAAGATCAAGCGCCTGAGCCGCGGCGGGATCGTCCTCGGCGTCGAGCCGGACGCGGGGTACGAGCGGGACTTCGAGGACTTCGTCCCCGGCGCGACGCTCGTGCTCTACTCCGACGGGATCACCGAGGCGGAGACGAAGCGCGGCGGCTTCTTCGGC
>JAJFTU010000005.1 GCA_021372775.1 bacterium
CGCCGCGCGGCGACGAAGCCGTCGCCGCCGTTCGAGCCGCGGCCGCAGAAGACGAGCGCGCGCCGCGCCCCTTGTCCCTCGAGCGCGTCGAGGATCTCCTCGGCGGCGAGGCGCCCGGCCTCCTCCATCAGCAAGAGCCCCGGCACCTTCATCCTGCGGATCGTTTCGTCGTCGGCCTGGCGCATGCGCGCCGCGTCCAGCACTTCCATCTCGCCCTCTGCGCCGCCCGAGGCGGCATGGTCGTTCGTCCGGCGACGATTGTAGCCACGCCGCGCGCCGCGGGAAGAGAGGACGGCGGCCGATCGTCGAAGAAGAGCGGCGTCGGGCGGCGGCGCTCGCCGGACGGCGGCGCTCGCCGGACATAGATCGCGGGCGCGGCGAGGCGGCCGCGCCCGCGTGGGGTCGATCAAGGATGGACTGCCCCCCAAGGCGTATCCTTGAGCGAACCACTCAATGCCGTGCATCTACGGCCCTTATCCCGCGGGGCAACTGAGAAATTTGTCAGACAAGAGAGAACGCATCGATTCCGAGACGCCGGGGCCGCGCCCCGGCGAGCGGTTCACGGCCGACGTCTCCGACCTCACGGCGGAAGGCGCCGGCGTCGCGCGGCACGGCGGCCTCGTCGTCTTCGTGCCCGGCGCCGTTCCCGGCGACCTCGTCCGGGCGCGGATCGTCCGGCTGCGGCGCGGCTGGGCCGAAGGGGAGCTGCTCGCCGTCGAGCGGCCCGCGGACGCGCGCCGCATGGCGCCCTGCGCGGCGCAGGACGAGTGCGGCGGCTGCCCGCTGATGGTCCTCGACGAGGCGGCGGCGCTGGCGGTGAAGGGGCGTGCCCTCGCCGAGACGCTGCGGCGCGTCGGCGGGGTCGCCTGCGGCGTCGCGGAGATCGCGCCGTCGCCGCGTCCGCTGCGTTACCGCGGGCGGGTCCGCTTCGCCGTGGCCCCGCGCGGCGAAGGGGCGCAGGTCGGGTTCCATCCGCGCGGGCAGGAGTGCGGCTTCGCGCCGGTGGACGACTGCCTGCTCGCGCCGGAAGGGACGACCGCCCTCGCGCGGGAGTTCCTCGAGCGGCTCGCCGCGTTCGGCCCGGGGCCGTGGCCGGCGCAGCTCGAGGTTCGTTGCTCGTTCGCCTCGGGGCGCCGGCTGCTCGTCGTGCACGGGCCCTCGGTGCCGTGGCCGCACGCGGCCGCGGCGGCCGGCGCGCTGCTGGCGGCGCGGCCTGATCTCGCCGGCGTGGTGCGGCTCGTGCCGCGGCGCGGCGCGCCCCCCTTGGAGCAGCTTCTCGGCGGGGCCGAGGCGGTCCTCGAGACGATCGGCGGCGCGGAGGTCGAGCTGGGGGCGACGAGCTTCCTGCAGGTCAACCCGGCCGCCGCCGAGCTGCTCTACGCGCGGGCCAGGACGGCGCTCGAGGGGCCGAAGGGCGGCCGGCTGCTCGACCTCTACTGCGGCGTCGGGCTGATCGGGCTGCTCGCCGTGGACGCGGACGTCGAGGTCGTGGGGGTCGAGCTGAACGAGGCGGCGGCGGAGCGCGCGGCGCGCGCGGCGCGGCGCGCGGGGCGGACGAACGCGCGGCACGTTGCGGCCGACGCGGTCGCCTTCGCCCGCGAGGCGGCGGAGCGCGGCGAGCGGTTCGAGCGGGTGGCGCTGAATCCGCCGCGCGAAGGGGCCGGGCCGGGGCTCGCGGCCGCGGTCGCGGCGCTGCGGCCGGACGTCGTGGCGGTCGTGTCGTGCCATCCGGCGGCGCTGGCCCGCGACCTCAAGCTGTTCGCGGCGCGCGGCTACCGCACGACGCGCGTCGTCGCGGTGGACATGTTCCCGCAAACCCCGCACCTTGAAGCGGTGGCCCGCCTCGAGCGGGAAGGGTGAGCCTGTGGAGCGTGCCGGCGCCTCGTGGTTGAAAGCGTCGCGGGTCGTCCTTGCCCTGTGCCTCGCGGCCCTCGGCGCGGGGACGGGGTTCGCCGCGGCGCCGGACGGGACGGCGTGTCCCGCGGACGGCGCGTCGCGGCTCGGCGCGTCGCTCTCGGAACTCGCGGACCGCGCCGCCGCGGCGTCTCTCTCCGACGACCCGCGCTGCGCGGCGCGCGGCCTCGCCCTCGCCGACTGGCTGGACCGGCGCGGCGGCGCGGCCTGCGCTCCCGCCGACCGCCTCGCCGACGCCCCGAACGTCGCCGAGGACGCCGACCTCCTGTCGTTCCGCGCCGCGCTTCTCTGGCGCTGCGGCCGTGCGCGCGAGGCGCACGCCGCGGCCCTCGCCGCGCTCGCCCGCGACGACCGCGCCGCGCTCGCCTGGCGGACGCTCGGCCGCGTGCTCGAGGCGCGCCTGCGCGACGGCGCGGCGCTCGCCGCCTACCGCCGCGCGCTCGACGTCGATCCCGACGAGGCCGGCTCGCTCGCCGGCGTCTCCCGCGTCGAAGGGGACCGCGCGCGGCGACGCGAGGCGCTGGAGCGGTACGTCGTCGTCGGCCGTCTGCGCGGCGAGGACGACGAAGAGGTCCGCGGCGCGCTGGAGACGCTCGACTTCCTCGACGCGCTCGGCGACCGCTCGCTCTGGGTCGTCGAACGCTCCGACCTCCCCGGCAAGATCAAGCTCGAGCCGTACGTCGGGCAGGCGGGGCGCGTCTGGGGCTGGCTCGCGCGGCTGCGGATCGGCGCGGCGCGGAACGTGCCGACGCTCGTGGACAGCGGGGCCTCGGGGCTGCACCTCGACCCGCGCCTCGGCAAGTCGTCGGGGCTGCAGCCGCTTGCCGCGGCGACGCTGGTCGGCGGCGGCGGCGAGGGGGAGCACGCGGTGGACCGCGGCGTCGTGGACGCCGTGGACCTCGGGCCGGTCGGCTTCACGTCGGCGCTCGGCGTCGTCGCCGAAGGGCCGCTGCAGGCGCAGGGCGCCTACCGCGCGATCCTCGGCCTCGACGTGCTCGGCAACACGCGGCTCCGCTTCGATCCACGGCGGCGCGTCCTCGACGTCGAGGAGGCGGACGCGCCGGAAACGGCGGACGATCCGCGCGACGTCGATCCGTGGCCGGTTTCGGACCGCGACGTCCCGCTGCTCGTCGTCGAAGGGCACCTGCTGGCGCCGACGACGCTTCTCGTCGGCGACGCGCGGATCGAGACGCTCGCGCTGATCGACACCGGCGCGGCGACGACGCTGGTCGCGGAGACGTCGGCGCGCGCGCTCGGCGGCTGGCGCGCCGGGGGCGGGGCGATGAGCGGCTACGGCGGCGCGGTCGGCGTCGTCGGCACGATGCCGACGATGACGGCGCGGATCGGCGGGCTCGAGGAGACGGTGCGCGACCTGCCGATCGTGGACCTCGGCGCCCGCTCGCGGCTCGTCGGAATGGACATCGGCGCCTTCGTGGGCGAGGATGTCTGGGCCCGCCGCGGATTCGAACTCGATCTCGCCGCGGCGACGCTGCGGCCGCTGCCGCGGTGAGGAGCGAACCGGCATGAGCGACGAGGCGGCCGTCAACCCCGAAGCGCAGCGCGCCCTGCGGCGCGCCCGCTCCCTGGCCGAGCGCCTGCTGCGCGGCGAGCCGCTCGGCGAGCCGATCTTCGAGACGGCGATGGAACTGCTCGACGAGCACGACGAGGATCTGACGCCCGAGGCCCGCGTCTTCCTCGACGAACTCCGCTTCTCCTTCCACGAACTCGCGACGCTCCGCGCCTCCGGCCCCCGGGCGCGCGTGATGGAACGCGTCGTCGCCGCCGCCTCGAAGCTCGCCTGATCCCGCGCCGCCGAGAACGCCGCATCGGCCGCAATCCCCTTGGTTCGGCGGGGGACGACGTCTGTCCGGACTGCCGCCCGTTCGGCGGCGAGATGGGCGCGGTCGGCGCAGATCCATCTCATGGAGAAAGTAACCAACGGCGACATCACTGATGCGGAAAGGGAGTGATGTCGTGCTTCTCACACGGCTTCCCTAAGTGCTTGAGTATGCTATGGTTGGTCTATGGCGACTACCGTAGAAGCTGCGTTTGAGCTCTTTCGCCAGAATTTGGAAATCACGGGCCTCCAGTCGGAGACGGTATCCACGCGTCAGAAAGGTGTCCGCGATGCTGTTGCCCGCGAACTCACAGTCCTTAAGGACTTTCTTGTCGGCTCCTACATGCGGAGCACGATGATCGCGCCACTAGGTGAAGCTGACGTGGATGTGTTCGTCGTTCTGGACCCGAGTTACTACAAATCGACGGGCCACGCCGCATTGTTGGACAAGGTGCGCGGCGTGCTGCTCAAGACATACCCGAAGACTCCGGCGATCAGCCGGAACGGTCAGGCGGTCACCATTACGTTCAGCGACTTTCGTGTCGATGTCGTCCCCGCTGTCGATCGCCAAGGCGGTGGATATCTCATCCCGGACTCCATCAGGAAGACCTGGATCAGCACCGACCCGACGGTCCACATCTCCGAATTGACAGCAGCCAACAAGAGCCATAACGGGGACTTGGTCCGGGTGATCAAGATGCTGAAGTGGTGGAACAAGCGTCACAGTTCTCTATTGCAGTCATTTCACCTTGAGGTTATGGCGTGGTCGTGCCTGAATGGTATTAGGATCCACGATCTGCCGTCCGGCTGCCGCTGGTGTTTCGAAGAGTTGGAACCGATGATCGACGTGATCGTCCCTGATCCTGCGGGCTATGGAGGTGACGTCGGTGCATATCTTGATACCGTAGAAAAACGTGACGCCGTCAAGGCGAGACTGCGGACAGCCGCAGCTAAGGCGCGTGAAGCCGAGGCCGATCAGTATCGCGGGGACGAACGTTGCGCTATCAAGAAATGGGGAGTGATTTTCCCGGACAAGTTCCCCGCGTATGGCTAACGCCGTGTCACAGCAGAACTCTGATCATCAGCTGCGGCGCCTTGCTGCTCAGCGGCGTCTTTATGTGACGGCAAAGCGTTGGCACGCCCTAGATCTCACTCTTGCGGTTGTCGCGCCCCCGGCATGGTCGCTCATCGCGAATCAGCTTGCTTCCTCAAAGCCGTATGCGGCGCTCTGGGGCATAACGGCCGGCCTCTTTTCCAGCATCCTTATCACGCTCCGAATCAACCAGCTGCGGGAGTCCGCAGCTCGGGTTCAAGAGGAGTTTGACTGCAATGCGTTTGAACTCGAATGGGATGAGATCGTGGTAGGAGACCATCCCCATTCGGAGTTGATCACACAGGAAGCACGCCGGTCGAACTCTGCCACAACGGCCGCGACACTGAGAGACTGGTACCCGACAGTTGTGTACCGGTTGCCGATAACTGCTGCGCGACTCGTCTGCCAACGCGCAAATGCGTGGTGGGATCGACAACTACGGCGTAGGTACACGGGGCTCATGATAACGATCGCAGTGGTCGTCTGCTTGGTTGTATTTGCCTTGGGTATTGCCGGTCACGCCACGCTTGAAGACTTCGTTCTGACAGTCGTTGCGCCGCTTACGCCGACCGTTCTATTCGCGACGCGATATGTGAGGGAGAATCACGCTGCAGGCCAAAGGGTGGAACACGTCCAGCGCGCGCTTGAAACCGCATGGAATGCTGTACTCAATCACACGCTAACCGACGCCGACGCCGCACGTTTGTCGCGGAGAGTTCAATCGGCGCTGTTCAACCACCGGAAGAATGCGCCCCTCGTATTCGGCACGGTCTATCGATTGCTGAGGACACGTCAGGAATACGAAATGCAATTCAATGCTGAGCATTTGGCCCAAGAGTATGAGGACGCATAGTCGGGTTCCACCTCAGCCTAGAGTGTTACAAGGTGAGATATGAAGTGGATTACAGCAAGCGATCTAACCAACTGGGCGAACACCAAACAGCGCCACTGCCAAGAGACACTGCCCGAACTAGTGCGACGCCTCATCGCAGCCCACACCGTTGGCGCGCTTGAGGAATGTGACTTTCCAAGCGGCGATTCGGTGGCTATCGGCGGTTGGGATGGTCGCCTGCAAACCTCGGTCGTGTCTCCGTTCATTCCAACTGGCGGGTCCGGCTGGGAGTTCGGTACCGAAAGGTCATCGCGGACCAAGGCTGAAAAGGACTTTAGGAAACGCACCGCGGATCCTCTTGATATTGACCCTAACGAGGCCTCGTTCGTGTTTGTCACGCCGCGAACGTTCAAGGACCGGAAGAGCTGGGTCGCCGAGAAGAAGGCACTCGGCGGATGGAAGGACGTCAGGGTTATTGCCAGCTCGGAGCTTGAGGAGTGGCTGGACGCCACCCCGGCGGTGGCTCTGTGGCTTGCCCGCCAAATTGGAAAAGTCGGATCGAGTAACATCAGAGACTTGGAAGCGTTCTGGGAGGAGTGGTCTACAGGCACGGAGCCGGTGCTGACGCCTGCGCTTGTCAGCGCTGGGCGGATCAAGGACGCAAGATCCATTCAGGAGTGGCTCCGCGGCAAACCAGCGATTCACGAAGTCCAAGCTGACCACCCGGACGAAGCGATCGCGATTCTGTATGCGGCAGTGGCAGAACTAGGGGAGGTAGAACGAGGGCAGGTGCTGGCACGAGCAGCAGTCGTACTGACCCCAGGCGAGATGCGTCAGCTAGTTCAGGCGTTCCCGAACGATCCGCTCGTGATTGTAGGCACAGGAGAGTGTCTGGAGATTGCTCCGGCTGCCGTAGCCCGAGGCCACCACGTTTTCCTCGCGATCGACAGTAAGGCGGTCGCGGGGCACGGCATACATCAATTGGCACGCCCAGACCGACAAGTAGTTGAGAGACTCCTGCATGAGGCGGGACTGTCAGAAGGGGAGGCGCAGAGGATCGCCCGAAATATGGGCCGCAGTATTCCGGTTCTTCGGCGGCATCTATTTGGGACGGCAGCTATAAGCGCGCCCGCATGGGCAAGCGCCGAATCGGCACGGGTTCTCTTGCCCGCACTATTTGCTAACACCTGGGATGAAAGCAAATCAGGGGATGGTGAAGTCGTCGCCGCACTTGCCGGCACGGAATACGAGAAGGTAGTTGGAACCCTCGCGCCGTTTCTGACTGCGCAGGAGGCACCGGTTCGAAGAGTCGGGAGCGTATGGGCCGTTAGCGCGCCAATCGACCTATGGTACCTGTTGGCGACTCACCTCACCCGAGATCAGCTGACGCGCTTCGAAAGCGCGCTGCTTGCAGTGTTGAGCAAGACCAATCCAAAATATGACCTCGAGCCCCGGAAACGGTGGGCGGCCAGCATCTACGGAAAAGCAAGTGCCTACTCAGGATGGCTGCGGAGCGGTCTTACCGAGTCGATGGCCATACTCGCCGTATACGGTGATCGAGCGCCTGCGGGCGCCTCAACGGAACAGTTTGCTGAGTACATCGTCGGCAAGGTGCTACAGGACTGCGACTCGTGGCAGGCATGGGCATCGCTCTCAGACGTGTCCCCGCTCTTGGCGGAGGCCGCCCCAGACGCGTTTCTGGATGCTGTCGAACGCAGGATCGCTGCCAGCCCAGAGGTGTTTCGGGAACTGATGAAGGATGATGAAGCAGGGGTCGGTTTTGGCGGGGAGTGTCGGCACTGCGGACTGTTGTGGGCCCTTGAGAGCCTATCCTGGAGCAGAGATCACTTCGGCCAAGCTGTGAGTGTGCTTGCCGAACTGGCCGAAATGGACCCGGGTGGTCGCTGGGGCAATCGGCCTTTGGCGAGTCTCAGAGCGACCTTTTTGCCTGGACTACCTCAGACTCACGCCACACCGAAACAGCGGCTTGAAGTACTGAAACGTCTCATCACTAGAAATCCTCAACTCGTGTGGAAATTCGGTCTGGGTTACTACAGTAATGCCACCATATCCGAATCGCATCGCTTTCGGTGGCGCGAGACCGGCGGCACGCGACGTGGCCTCACGCTGGAAGCTGATCGAGAATACCAGAAGTACCTGCAGGGGTTGCTTCCGATTCTGGAAGATCTTGCGTGTGCGCCTGGAAATGTGGCGCGTTCTATGGATGGGTTCTTCCAACTCCCGGATCAGACTAAGGCGAAGCTGCTGGAAGCGCTTGGAGTGCTGGACACTACATCCCTGACAAGAGCGGAACGTGATCAACTGCTCGAGAACACCCGAGCAACCCTTAACTGGATCAACAGCTATGGCAATGAGGATCATCGTCTTCACGTCGGGGCGCTTAACGCAGTGCTCGACAGGTTTGCGCCTGATGACGTTATCGAACGAGTTGGGTGGGTGCTGCGTACTCCATGGCCTCGCCTGCCGGGCGGCGAGTCAGAAGACCACCGTGTCAATCAGACAGTGCTGAAACGTGAACAGACTAAAGCAGCCCGAGAGGTGCTCGACGGCGCGAGCCTAGAAGAGATTCTGGTGTTCGCGGCCGCGGTTGAATATCCGAACGTTGTCGGCTATGCAATGGCGTTGGCTGTGCGTGATGAGGAAGAGTCCGGCAGTGTTCTTGATGCCTTCTTGACGCGGAAGAGCGAGATGCCCGGCCTCGTGCAAGCGTTTGCAGCCGGTCGCGTGGAAAGTGTCGGTCCGAGCTGGGTTACTGGAGAGATTGCGCGCCTTAAAGCGACCGGCCAATACTCACCGGAGGTCGCTGCGCTCTTGTATCTCGCTTTACCACCCACAAGCGATGTCTGGGATGCGGTATCGGCCGCGGGCCAATTGGAAGAAATGGCGTATTGGAAACGCGCGAGTGGCTTTTCCGTTGACCAGCGCGGGACTGACGTAGTCATCGCTGCACGGAAGCTGTTGCAGGTGGGCCGGCCGAAGGCTGCACTCAGAGCGGCCGGAGGCCGTGATGCCGCACTTCCGAGTGATCTGGTTCAAGCGATACTGGCGTCGCTCGCAACAGCCGATGACAAGGAAAACGGCCCCGATGTGATGAACCCGTTCTATCTCGGCAATCTCTTTGATCAACTCTACCGAAATGACGATCTGTCGCTAGAGGTAATCGCTAAGCTGGAATGGCCGTTTGCATCGATGATCGAGGACATGAGCAGACACATGTCGCAACCGAGCGCGCTTCATCGGCTGCTTCAACGAAACCCGCAATTGTTTGCGTTTCTCGTTGGCGTATTGTACCGACGCGATGATCGTGAGCCGAACGCAGCGGATGAGGGAGTCAGCGAAGAAGCGAAACAAGTCCAATATAACTTAGCACACCACATCCTGGATTCGTGGAGACTCCTGCCCGGGATGCAGCAGGACGGATCCGTTAATGAAACGGAACTCGCCCAGTGGATCGAGGCCGCTCGCTCAGAGTGCCGTCTGACCAACCACGTGACGGGCTGCGACCTGCAGCTCGGGTTAATGCTGGCGCGTGCGCCGGCCGATGCCGACGGGGCATGGCCGCACGTCGCTGTCCGGAATGTAATCGAGGGATTGCGCAACAGGATTGTGGATCAGCAGATAGAAGTCGGGATTCTCAATGGTCGTGGCGTAGTCTCTCGGGCTCTTGATGCCGGGGGTGCGCAAGAGCGTCAATTGGCAGCGCGTTACCGGGCGCAGAGCGGTGTGGTGAGGGCCAAGTGGCCAAGGACGGCGGCAGTCCTGAGGCGTATTGCCGAACGTTACGATGCTCAGGCGAAGCAGGAGGATATCGATTCGGATCTAAACGACCTGCGTTGAGACTGATGCCGGCCGGCTCAACAAGACGCCCGCTTCAGATCGCTCTTCCCCAATTGCCACGGGAGCGTAACGTCGCTTCTGTAAATTGAAATCTTCGAGCGCCGCGCGCCGCGTCCATCCGGCGTCGTTCGCGTCCGCCCGCGGAGCGGAGGCGCGCGGCGCGCCGGAGCGGAGCGGGCGGACGCGGCGCCGCGGGGCGCTTGTGCGGCGGGCACCGATCGGATCTCCTGTGTTTGAGGACAGAGGAGAGGAGCCGAACCGATGGCCCACCGCGAGACCGATTCTACGACGGCAGGCGACGTCCTGCGGATCCTGATCGACAACGGCCTGGACGGGATGGCCCGGGCGCTGGAGACGCTGATGAACGAGGCGATGAAGCTCGAGCGCGCCGAGTTCCTCGGCGCCGCGCCCCACGAGCGCACCGAG
>JAJFTU010000006.1 GCA_021372775.1 bacterium
CCGCCCGACGCGCGTCCCTCGAGCCGCGCGGGCCTTACGCCAACGAAACCCCGCGGGTGTTTCGACGCAATGCAAAGGCAACGTTGCGCGTGAATCACGTCGGGACGCGACGCCGACGAGCGCGTCGAGCGGCGGGGGGCGGCGGCGGAGCATTGCCCCGTCGCGGAGCCGCCGCCCCCCGACGCGCGACGCGCGCCCCCCGAGCCGCACGCGCCCTGACGAGACAGCGCGAGAGACGACGCGGCGATCGCCGACCGAGGCCGCGGCGCGAGGCGACGCAAGACGCACGAACCATCCAAGAGGAACCATCCCCCCGCAGGCAAACGGCCCAACGCGCCACCAAAGACGACAGCACGTCGGGCGGCGGGGGCGGCGGCGCAGCCGTTGCCCCGTGGCGGAGCCGCCGCCCCCGCCGCACGACGCGCGTCCCTCGAGCCGCGCGGGCCTTACGCCAACGAAACCCGCAGGCATTTCGACGCAACGCAAACGCAGCGTTTTGCGCAGATCACGTCGCGATGGCCCCGCGGGAGATTCCGCCGCGAAGACAAGAAACGGGCCGGCGGAAGATCCGCCGGCCCGTGCGTTGCCGAAACACCCGGCGCACAAGACGCCGGTGAAGCGAAAAGTCAGTTGGCGCGGTCGGGGTAGGCCGGCTTCGCCGGACGCGGCGGAGGATTGGTCTTCAGCCGCGCCAGCACTTCGTCGATCGCCCGGTCGAGCTGCGGATCGCCGCCGGCGAGCATCAGCGACGGATCGTCCACCACCTCGATGTCCGGATCGACGCCGTACCCCTCGATGATCCACTTGTGGTCGAGGCTGTAGATCCCGAAGTTCGGCGCGGTCACCCCGCCGCCGTCGATCAGCGTCGGCGCGCCGGAGATCCCGATCAGGCCGCCCCACGTGCGGCGCCCGATCACCGGACCGAGACCGGCCTTCTTGAAGTAGAACGGGAAGGCGTCGCCGCCGGAGCCGCTCCAGCCGTTGATCAGCATCGCCTTCGGCCCGACGTTCGACACCGGCGGCCACTGCCAGTCGGCGCCGTCGCGCACGCCCCAGAAGTTGTAGAGCGGGCGGTTGAGCAGCTCGATGAAGCGGTCGGGGATCTGCCCGCCGCTGTTGAACCGCTCGTCGATCACCAGCCCGTCCTTCTGCACCTGGCCGCGGAACTGCCGCACCAGCTCGGTCTGCCCGTCCACGCCGGTGGACGGGACGTAGACGTAGCCGAGCCGGCCGCCGCCGCGCTTCTCGACGTAGGCCCGCTTCCCCTCGATCCAGTCGAGGTAGCGCAGCCGCGAGTCGTCGCCCAGCGTCTCGACGAGGACGTCGCGCGCCCCTTCCGTCGTCGGCTTCGAGTTGACCGTCAGCAGCGCCGCCTTCCCGGCGAGGCCGGTGAACGCGGCGTAGACGTCCTGCGTCGGGTCGAGCGGCACGCGGTTCACCGCCAGCAGGTACTCGCCTTCCTTGACGTTCACGCCCGGCTGCGCCAGCGGCGAGCGGGCCTCGGCGTCCCACGGCGCGCCGTGGAGGATCCGCTTGATCTTGAACGCCCGCCCTTCCGGCTCGAAGTCGCAGCCGAGCAGGCCGACGTTCTGCTGCTTCGAGCGCTCGAGGTCGCCGCCGAAGCGGTAGGAGTGCGAGGCGTTCATCTCGCCGATCAGCTCGCCGAGGACGAAGTTGACGTCGGAGCGGGTCACGGCGCCTTCGAGCAGCTTGCCGTAGCGCTCCTTCATCGCCGGCCAGTCGACCTTGTGCATCCCCGGGTCGTAGAAGTAGTCGCGCTCGATCCGCCAGACGTCGTTGAAGATCTGGCGCCACTCGGCCCGCGGATCGACCGTCGTCCGCAGCGCGGCGAAGTCGAGCTTCTTGTCCATCTTCTGGTCGGGAGCGACCGAGACGACGGCCCAGTCGTCCTTCTTGGCGACGAGGATCTTCTTCCCGTCGGCCGAGACCTCGAAGCCGTCCACGTCGGCGAGGATCGTCTTCTCCTCGCGCTCCTTGAGGTCGAACAGCACGAGCGGCGACTTCTCGTCCGCCGCGCCGGTGCGCGGGCGCCGCCGGATCACCAGCTTCCCCTCGACCGCCTTCAGGCCGTCGTAGTTGCCGGCGGGCAGCGGCAGGACGACGAGCCGCTCCTCGAGCCCCTCGAAGTCGATCGTGACCGGCGCGGGGCCCTTCTCGTCCTTCTTCTCGTCCTTGGCCTCGGCCGCCTTGGCCTCGGCCGGCTTCGCCGCCGCGCCCTTCGCGGCCTCGTCCTTCTTCGGCTCTTCCTTCTTCGCCTCGTCCTTCTTCGGTTCCTCGACGTCGTTCTTCGGCGCGAGGAGCGAGGGCACGTCGCGGCGCAGGGCGATCGCGGCGATCTGCGAGGTGTTGGCGTAGATGAACGAGTTGTCGAGGTCGCTGTAGATCGGGCTGAAGTCGCGGTTGGTGACGACGAAGAGGTACTTCCCCTCCGGGTCGAAGGCCGGGCGCGCGGCGGCGTAGAAGTCCGCCGTCGCCTGGTGCAGCTTCGCGTCCTTGACGTCGTAGACGAAGGCCACGGTGTTGCGATTCGCGGCGTCGCGCCCGTAGGCGACGAAGCGCGAGTCGGCCGACCAGTCCACCGAGAACGCCTCGAGGTCGCCGTGGAACATGTAGAGGCCGCGGTCGATCACGTCCACCTTGCCGGTCGCGACGTCGCAGAGGTTGATCCGCATCGCCTGATCGACGAAGACGACCCGCTTCGAGTCGGGGGACCAGAAGATGTGGTAGCGGAAGCCGGGGCCGAGCGCCGTCACCTTGCGCGCCGCGCCGGTTCCGTCGGCCGGACGGACGTAGAGCTCGTACTCGCCGCTCTCGTCGGAGAAGTAGGCCAGCGACTTGCCGTCGGGCGAGAAGGCGGGATACCGCTCCGCCGCGCCGCTCGTGCGGGTCACGTTGAACACCGGGCCGTTCTCGGCCGGCACGGAGAAGACGTCGCCCCGCGCCTCGATCGCCGCGCGCTTGCCGCTCGGCGAGATCGAGCCGTTCTGGACGTACTTCGCCGCCGACTCGGCGCGCGGCCGGAGCGTCGCCTCGTCCGTCGCGACCTTCACCGGCACCTCGCGCACCTTCTCGTCGGCGAGGCCGAGCAGCAGCAGCTTGCCGCCCTGCTCGAAGACGATGTCCTGCGGGCCGATCGCCGGGAAGTGGATGTCGTAGTCGGCGTAGTGGGTCACCTGGCGCATCGCCTTGGTCTTCGTGTCGAACGCCCAGATGTTGTTCCGCTTCTCCGGGCCGCGGTCCGACATGAAGTAGAGCGTCGCGCCGTGCCACATCGGCAGCGCGTCGTTCGCGCCGGTCGAGGGGAGCCGCTCGGCCTTCTTGGTCTTGAGGTCGAGCAGCCAGATCTCCGAGGCCATCCCGCCGCGGTACCGCTTCCAGGTGCGGAACTCGGTGCTGATCGGCTGGTAGGCGAGGACCGACCCGTCGGGGGAGAAGGCGCCGAACTCGCCGTACGGCATCGGCAGCGCCTTCGGCGCGCCGCCGGCGGCGGGGACGACGAACAGCTTCTCGAACCGGTCGGGGCGGCCGCTCTCGCGCGGGCTCGCCACGAGCAGCGAACCGTCCGGCGTCCAGTCCACGAGGCGGTCCACGTCGGGGTGGTTCGTGACCCGCTTCGCCTCGCCGCCCGCGGCGGGGAGGACGTAGACGTCGGGGTTGCCGTCGTAGTTGGCGGTGTAGGCGATCGACTTGCCGTCGGGGGAGAAGCGCGGGAACGCCTCCTCGCCGGGCGGCGTGGAAAGGCGGCGCGCTTCGCCGCCGGCCTTCGGGACGACCCAGACATCGCCGGCGTAGACGAAGACGATCTCCGTCGCCGAGACGTCGGGCTGCCGCATCATCCGCGCGTCCACCTGCGCGGAGGCGGCGCCCGCGGCGCAGGCGAACAGCGCCGCCGCGGCGGCGATCCGCAAAGAGCGATGCATGACGACCCTCCTTGGTTGGGTATTCGGTGCGGTTCGAACGTCGAGGATAGCAAGCGGGCCGCCGCGGCGTCGCGCCGTCGGCGGCCCCTGTCGAACCGTTCGGGGATCCGGCCTCAGAAGCGGTAGGCCGCCCCGACCATCACGAGAAACGGCCGCGGCTTGAAGTCGTCGCCGCCGACCGTCCCCTTGGCGTGCAGGTACTCGAAGCTGGCCGTGAAGTCCCAAGCGCGGGCGATCGGCGTCGAGACGCCGACCTTGACCCCGGGGACGAGCTCGTCGTCCACGTCCTTCGAGTAGAAGACGTAGGCCAGCTCCGGCCCGACGAACCAGTCCGCCTTCCCCCGCGGCGTGAAGTGCCAGTTGACGCCGACGGAGAGCGGCATGAAGCGGACGCTCGTCTTGTACGCCCCGAACCCGCGGCGCTCCTGCTTGACGTCCGGCTGGAAGTACTTGAGCCCCGCGTCGATCCCCCACGCCGGGGAGAGCTTCCACTCGTAGACGACGCCGAGACCGGGCGCGTTGTCGAAGCTGTTGTCCACGGAGACGTCGAGCCCGGAGACCGTCAAGTCCCCCGTCGGCAGGAACGCCCCGCCGAGCAGCCGCAGCGCCGGCCGCTCGTCCGCCGCGAACGCCGCCGCGGCCCCCGCGGCGAACAGCGCCGCCGCCGTCAACAAGCGCTTCATCTCCCGTTCCTCCAAAGGAAAAGCCCCGCCCACGGACGGGGCGGGGCTTCAAGATACGAGCAAGAACCGGATCAGAAGCGGTAGGTCGCCCCGAAGGAGACGATGACCGGCTTCGGCTTGAGGTCCGGACCGCCGTCCATGTCCACCGTCATCTTGGCGTCGATGTACTCGACCGCGACCGAGCCCGACCAACGCTGCGACAGCGGAACGTCCAGGCCGGCCTTGACGCCCCAAGTGAGCTGGCTCTTGAACTTCACGTTCTCGGGCTCGCTGATCTTGCCGTAGTTCATGTAGGCGAGCTCGGGCCCGGCGTAGAAGTGCCAGTCACCGTCGCCGAAGTGGAACATCGGGCCGATCGTGATCGGCAGCACGCGCACGCGCTTCTTGCCGACCTCGCCGTTGGCCGCGACGCGGACTTCCGGCTTGAGGAACTTGACGTCGAAGTCGATCGTGATCCAGTCGTTCGCCTTCACGTAGGCGCCGAGGCCGACGCCGAGCGTGCTCGTGAGCTTCGTCTGCGTGTCGCCGACTTTGTAGTCGCTGGAGGGGGCCATGAATTCGCCGAAGTAACGGATCCCCCCGCGTTCCTCTCCCGCAAGCGCCGGAGACACGAACAGCGCCGCCGCGAGCGCCGCCAGCGCGAGACCTGCGAACCTTCTCATCCGGTCCTCCTTTCGAGACGGAGCCAAACCGGGGGCGGCGCCTGCCGCCCCCGGCGCGAATGTTACTCGCCTTGGCGCCCGCGACCAACAGCCTCGGAGGCCGAAAACGACGCCCGGGCCGGCCCTCAGACGCGGGCCGGCTGCCTCGTCAGGTAGGCGTGCATCGCGTGCGCCGCCCGCTTGCCGTCGCCCATCGCCAGGATCACGGTGGCCGCGCCGCGGACGATGTCGCCGCCGGCGAAGACGCCCGGGACGCTGGTCATCCCGTCCTCGTCCGCGACGATGTTCCCCCACTTGTTGAGCTTGAGGTCGGGGCAGGTCGAGGTGAGGAGCGGGTTGGCGCGCGTGCCGATGGCGACGATCACCTCGTCGCACGGCAGGATGAACTCCGAGCCGGGCTTCGGGACCGGCCGGCGGCGCCCCGAGGCGTCCGGCTCGCCGAGCTCCATCCGCACGCACTTGAGCCCGACGACCCACTTCTTGTCGTCGCCGAGGACTTCGGTCGGGGCGACCAGCAGCTCGAACTTCACCCCTTCCTGCTTCGCGTGGTGGACCTCCTCGACGCGGGCCGGCAGCTCGGCCTCGCCGCGGCGGTAGACGATCGTCGCCTCCGACGCGCCGAGCCGCTTCGCGGTGCGGACCGAGTCCATCGCCACGTTGCCGCCGCCGACGACCGCGACCCGCTTCCCGTGCAGCACCGGCGTGTCGGCGTCGGGGAAGCTCCAGGCGGCCATCAGGTTGACCCGGGTGAGGAACTCGTTGGCCGAGTAGACCCCCTTGAAGTTCTCGCCCGGCACGTTCATGAAGACCGGCAGCCCCGCGCCGACGGCGACGAAGATCGCGTCGTTCTCGGCGCGCAGCTCGTCGAGCGTGAAGGTCTTCCCGACCACGGCGTTGCAGACGATCTTCACGCCCCGCGCCTCGAGCCGCTCCACTTCCTTGCGGACGATCTCCTTCGGCAGCCGGAACTCCGGGATGCCGTAGACGAGCACGCCGCCCGGCGTGTGGAACGCCTCGTAGATCGTGACCTCGTGGCCGAGCTTGGCCAGCTCGCCCGCCGCGGTCAGGCCGCCGGGGCCGGAGCCGACGACGGCGCACTTCTTGCCGGTCGGCGGCGCGACCTCGTCCACGAGCTGGCCGCGGGCGCCGCGCGCCCAGTCGGCGACGAAGCGCTCGAGGTAGCCGATGGCGACCGGCAGCCCGCGGTTGCCGCGGATGCAGTTCGCCTCGCACTGCGTCTCCTGCGGGCAGACGCGGCCGGTCACCGCGGGCAGCGCGTTGTCGGAGAGCAGGCTCTCCGCCGCGGCCTTGATGTTCCCCTCGGCGAGGAAGTTGATGAAGCGCGGAATGTTGACCATCACCGGGCAGCCCTGCACGCAGTGCGCGTTCTTGCACTTGAGGCAGCGCTGCGCCTCGAGCATCGCGAACTGCTCGGGCAGGCCGAGGTTGACTTCCTCGAAGTTGCCGCTGCGGCGCAGGGCCTCCTGCTCCGGCATCTTCTGACGTTCGATCGCCATCCGTTCCTTGGCGGTCAAGGGACGAGGTGCGTCCATGTTCTTCCTCACCGAATCTTGCAGACGTGGCCCGCGTTCTCCGCGCGCTCGGACGCCTGCCGTTCAAAGTCCATGTAGGTGGAAAGGCGGTCGCGCAGCTCGGCGAAGTCCACGAGGTGGGCGTCGAACTCCGGGCCGTCCACGCAGGCGAACTTGACCTCGCCGCCGACCGTCACGCGGCAGCCGCCGCACATCCCCGTGCCGTCGATCATGATCGGGTTGAGGGAGACGATCGTGTGCACGCCGAGCGGGCGCGTCATCTCGGCGACGGCGCGCATCATCGGCACCGGGCCGACCGCGTAGACGGTGGAGACCGGGCCCGCCGCGATCACGTCCTTCAGCGCGTCGGTGACGAAGCCGTGGCGGCCGTAGCTGCCGTCGTCGGTGCAGACGACGACGTCGCCGTGGCGCCGCAGCTCTTCTTCGTAGATCACCCATTCCTTGCTGCGGCCGCCGATCACGCTCGTGACCTTGACGCCGCGCGCGGCGAGCCCCTGCGCGATCGGGTGGACGACGGCCGTGCCGACGCCGCCGCCGACGCAGACGGCGTGGCCCGACTCGGCCAGCTCCGTCGGCCGGCCGAGCGGGCCGGCGACGTCCTGGATCGCGGCGCCGGGGGCGAGCGCGCAGAGTTCCTTCGTGCTCTTCCCCACCGCCTGAATGACGAGCGTGATCGTGCCGGCCTCGGCGTCGCCGTCGGCGATCGTCAGCGGGATCCGCTCGTGGCCGGGCCCGAGGCGCACGATCACGAACTGACCCGGCTGGCGGATCTTCGCGATGCGCGGCGCCTCGACGACCAGACGGGTGACGTTGGGCGAGAGTTGCGTGACTGAAACGATCGGATGCATTTCAACTCCCTCGCCGGGGCGAGGACGAAGTCCTGCGGCCGGCGGTGACGTGCGGGCAAGAAAATCAAACCGGCGCCGCCGCGCCGGGGAGTCTCAAGGTAGCCGCGGGTCGCGGGCGGGTCAAACTCGACGCGCGCGCGGCCCGGTCATTTGCGGCGCGGCAGACGCCACGCGTTCTCGACCCAGTGGAACCCCAAACGGGGGAAGTAGCCCGTCGCCTCGGGACGCGAAACGGCGACGATCGGGATTTCGTCGCCGATGCGCGAACGCAGCCGTTGGACCAGTTCTCGGCCGATTCCTTGCCCTTGATGACTTTTGGCGATGACGAGGTCCGCGAGGTAGCAGCAGACGCTGAAGTCGGTGAGCGCGCGGGCGACGCCGACCAGTTTGTCGTCGTCCCACGCCGAGAGAAGAACATCCGCGTTGCGGAGCATCCGTTCCAAGGAGCCGCGGTCGTCCACGGGGCGGTCGAGCCCCGAGCCGCGGTAAAGATCGGCCAGCTGGTCGAGCGGGAGCGAAGGATCGTTCTCGCGGTAGTCGATGGCCATGGCTCATTCTACCGCGGCGAACCGCCCGCGCGGATGGGGAAACTTCGTTCGTTCCATTCCCGCGACTAACGACCTTGTCAGTCGGGCGG
>JAJFTU010000007.1 GCA_021372775.1 bacterium
GGGGGCGCCTGCTGCGGCTGGAGCGGCGTCGGCTCGGGCGGCGCGGGGCGCGGCGCTCCCGTCGGCGTCGGCACGGCCGGCGGCGCGCCGACCGGCGGCTCGGCGGCGAGGTCCGCCTTGGCCCGGGCGCGGGTCTCCGCCGTGAAGGCCGCGCGGCGCGACGGCGCGAGCGGCGAGGTCTGCGGCTCCTCGGCGCCGATCCGGCGCGCGCGCTCGACCTCCGGCCCGGCGACCTTCATCTCGTAGACGCGGAAGGTCCCGCCGAAGTAGCCGGCGTAGGCGAGGCGCGGCGCGCCGTCCGGCGCCGGCGCCATCTCGGTCGGGGCGAAGGCGCCGCCGGCGAGGTCGGTCAGCCGCTCGATCGCGCCGGTCGCCAGCTCGAGGCGGTGGAGGTTGAAGACGCCGTAGCGGCCGCGGTCGGAGGAGAAGTAGATCCACTTGCCGTCCTTGGAGAAGGCCGGCTGGATGTCCGAGGCCGCCCCCGCCGTCAGCTGGAGCTTGCGCGAGGGGTTGTCCGCGGCGACGGTGAAGATCTTCGTGAACGGCCCGATGCGGCGGTCGTAGAGGATCGTCTTGCCGTCGGCCGACCATGTGGGGTTGGAGTCGAAGTACTCGTCCTGCGTCAGGTTGGTCGTGCGCTTCGAGTCGAAGTCGTGGCGGAAGATGTCCCAGTAGCCGTCCTGATTGCCGGAGAAGACGACGCTGCGGCCGTCCGGCGAGAACGCCGGCGAGGCGCAGAGGGCGATCCCCTTGAACGGGACCTTGGCGACGAGCCGGCCGCTGCGGACCTCGTAGACCATCAGCTGGCGGTAGTTCTCCTTCTTCACGAAGAAGGCCAGCCGGTCCCCGTCCGGCGACCACGACAGGTCGCGCTCCCCTTGGAACGCGCCGGTGGTGACCTCGTCGTAGCGGTTCGTGAACCCCTTGGTCAGGTTGCGGACGATCTTCCCGTCCTTCGCCGAGAGGATCACCACGTCGAGCTTCATTCCCGGCGTGGCCAGCGCGGCGATCAGCTCCCCCGACGGCGAGAGGGCGGGGCTGAAGGTGTAGCGCCCCGGCTCGGTCAGGCCGTCTTCCTTGCCGTAGTCCTCGGGGGCGCGCTTGTCGGTCAGGACCGGCAGGTAGCGCTGGCGGAGGAAGCGGGCGAAGCGGCGGTCGAAGGCGTCCACCGTCAGGCCGAAGGCGTCCTTGAACGCCTTCTCCGGGTTGGTCGAGAGCAGCGACTTGCGGAACTCGAAGAGGAAGTTGCGCACCCCCTGCGGGCCGTAGTTCGTCTCGATGAAGTCGAAGATCGCGTTGCCGTAGCGGTAGGTGAGGAACGAGAGGACGTCGAGCTGGCGGATCGAGGGCACGAGGTTGTTGAGCACCGCGTCCCTGATGACCATCTGGTCGAAGGTGTCCTCGTCGTCGGCGAGGTAGCTCGCCATCCCTTCCATCAGCCAGGTCGGCGGCGCGGCGCGCATCATCCGCCGCAGCGAGCCGGCGTAGAAGATGTCGAACTGGAAGATGTGCGTCATCTCGTGCCGGATCAGCTTGTAGCGGCGGTCGGGCGGCTGGTCGATCGGCAGGACCATCCGGTTCTGGAACGGCTCGGCGAACGCCCCGACGAACTCCGGGATCTCCCCCATCTGGACGTTGGTCTGCTCGAACTCCGTGTGCGTCCGGTAGAGGAGGATCGGGATCCGCGCCGACAGCTCGTGGTCGAGCCGCTTCGAGAGATCGAGGTAGGCGCTCTCGATCTCCGAGACGACCTCCTCCAGCTGCTTGTCGTCCTGGAAGTAGTAGTGGACGTCGAAGTGGGGCGAGCGGTAGACCGTCCACTTGAACGTCTGGTAGGTGATCTTGTTCTGGCCGAACTCCTGCGCGGGGGCGGCGGCGACGGCGGCCGCGGCGGCCAGGCACAAGCAGACGAGCGTTCGAACGGAGCGCACGGTCGTTCCCCCGGCCCAAGCCGCCTGGTTCCGCGGCGGGCGTCAGTCAATCCAGATGTACCGCGGTTCCTTGATCTTCGTCGGCGCAACGAGCGAGGCGAGGCGCGGCGCGAGCCCCTCCAGCAGCGCGTGGAGCTGCTCGAGCCGGTCCGGCTTCCCCGCCTCGTCGAGCGTGCGGTCCTCGGTCCAGGTCTCGGAATGGAGGAGCGCGCCGTTGTCGGCCTTCACGAAAAAGAGGGTCAGCTTGAGGCGGAACCCCTGCCGTTCCGCGTAGCGCGAGCGGCGGACCATCTGCCCGGTGATCGGGCTCTGCACGTCCTCCGTCACGAACCCCGACCGCTCCTCGATCGTGTACTCGGCGGCGCCCGACACGATGATCGCCGCGCGGTTGTCCGCGCCGAGGCGGCGCCAGAAGACGTCGTTCACCGCCAGCTTGTCGAGCCGCTGCTCCGGCACCGCCGGCGGGGGGACGTCGAGCACCGTCAGCGCGGTCAGCCGCGCGATCTCGCGGCGCGCCCAGCGCGCGACCTCCAGGCCGACGTCGAGGTCCTCCTGCGGCTGGGCGCGGAACTGCGCGACGAGCGTCCGCTCGCCCACCTCGAGCTTGATCCGCGCCGGGATCGTGATCTCGACCGGCACCTCCTTCCAGCCGGCGAAGGCGGGGAGGGCCGAGAGGGCCGCGGCCGCGAGCGCCGCCGCGGCGAGCCGGTTCACTTCCCCTCCGCGGGGGACGCCGCCGGATCGGGATGGGCGCGCAGGAACAGGTCGAAGTTGGCGCGGATCTTCCGGTCGTTCGAGATCGTCGCCGCCCTGGCGTAGGCCTCGCGCGCCTTGGCGAAGTCCCCCAGCGCCTCGGCGGCGACGGCGACGTTGTTGAGCAGCTTGGCGTCGTCCGGACGGTCGGCGAGGGCGCGCTCCCAGCGGGCGATCGCCTCCCGCCAGAGCCCCTGCCGGGCCAGTTCGCCGGCGAACCGGACGTCCGCGTCGACGTCCCGCGCCGGTCGCGGCGACGCCCCGGCGGCGGACGCGGGGACGACGCCGGCGGCGGCGGCCGCGGCGAACGCCGCCGCGACGGCGGCGGCCCGGAGGACGGGAGGTCTGGTCGGCATGGTCGGCCGCTGGCAGTATAACCTTGCGCGCTCGACCCTTGGCCCCGCCGGAAAGGGGGAGCCGACCGTTGGGCGGGAGGAGAAGACTTGAACCGAAGGCACAATCTGCCCGGCCTCTTCATGGCGGCGATCCGCCGCCGGCCGCGGCAAAAGCTGCTGGGCGCCAAGCAGGGCGACCAGTGGCGCTGGTGGTCCTCCCAAGAGGCGCTGCTCGCGATCCGCGAGACCGCGGCGGGGCTGATCGCCGTCGGGCTGAAGCCCGGCGACCGCGTGGCCCTGCTGTCCGAGAACCGGCCGGAATGGCTGATTTCCGACATGGCGGTGCTGTTCGCCGCCGGCGTGGACGTGCCGGTCTACCCGACGCTCCCTCCCGACCAGGTGGCCTTCCTGCTGCGTGATTCCGAAGCGCGCTTCGTCGTCGTTTCGAACGGCGACCAGGCCCGCAAGGTCCTGTCGAAGCGGTCCGAACTGCCGCGCCTCGAGCAGATCTACTGCCTCGACGGCGCCGTGGAGGGGACCGTCCCGGCCTCCGAGCTGCGGGTGCGCGGCCGGCAGCGGCTGGCCGACTACCCCGGCGACCTCGAGGAGCGGCTGGCCGAGCTCGGCCCCGACTCCTTGGCGACGATCATCTACACCTCGGGGACGATGGGCACGCCGAAAGGGGCGATGCTCACCCACGGGAACTTCTGCTTCGACGTCTCGGCCTGCATCGACTGGTTCGGGTTCGAAGAGGGAAACACCGCGCTCTCGTTCCTGCCGCTCTCGCACGTCCTCGAGCGGATGGTCAACTACGCCTACCTCGAGATCGGGCTGCAGGTCGCCTACCTCAAAGGGCCGGAGCAGCTCCGCGACGCGCTGACCGACGTGCGGCCGCACGTCTTCGTCGCCGTGCCGAAGGTGCTCGAGATCATGGCCGCGCGGGTCAAGGACGCGATCGAGAAGAAGACCGGCGTGGCGCGCCTCGTCGCCGAGACGGCGATGCGCTGGGCCGCCGAGACGGCCGAGGACCGGATCCGCGGACGGCGCCCGTCCGCGCTGCGCGGGCTGCGGCTGATGCTCGCCGACAAGGTCGTCCTCGCGCGGCTGCGCGAGCGGCTCGGCGGACGGCTGCGGTTCGTCATCTCGGGCGGCGCGGCGCTCGCCCCGGACATCGAGCGGTTCTACTGGTCGGCGGGCATTCCGGTCTTCGAAGGATACGGGATGACCGAGACCTCGCCGGTGATCGCCGTCGCGCACGAAGGGGAGGCGCGGCTCGGCTCCGTCGGCAAGCCGCTTCCCGGCGTGGACGTCCGGATCGCGGCCGACGGCGAGATCCTCGTCCGCGGGCCGAACGTGATGACCGGCTACTGGAAGCGCCCCGTCGAGACCGAGCAGTCGCTCGTCGAGGGATGGCTGCGGACCGGCGACACCGGGCGGCTGGACGCCGACGGGTTCCTCTACGTCACCGGCCGGAAGAAGGAGATCCTCGTCCTCTCGACCGGCAAGAACGTCGCCCCCCGCGCGGTGGAAGAGTCGCTGGAGAAGAGCCCCTACATCGAGCGGGTGATCGCCGTCGGCGACGAGCGCCCGGCGGTCGGCGTGCTGATCGTCCCCAACACCGACCGCGTCCTCGCCTGGGCGGCGGAGCGGAATCTGCCGAAACGCGACCTTCCGGGGCTGCTCTCGTCGCGCGAGGTCCGCCGGCTCTACGAGGGGGAGATCCACCGCCTGCAGGACAAGCTCGCCGCGTTCGAGAAGGCGCGCCGCTTCGAGTTCCTGCTCGACGAGCCGAGCGAGGCCAACGGCCTCCTGACGCCGACGCAGAAGGTCCGGCGCCACGAGGTGCTGCGGCGCTACAGCAAGCTCGTGGAAAGGATGTACAACAAGTGAAGCCGCTCCCCGTTCTCGCCGCCGCGCTGGCGCTGCTGCCGGCGGCCTTCGCCGCCGCCCCCGCGGACGCCCCTCCCGAGCCGCCGCCGAAGCCGCCGCCGGCGATTCCCGGCGCGCCCGCGCCCGGCGACCGCTCCGAAGTGGACCGGCTGCTCGAGCGCGCCGCGCGCGGCGACGCGACGCTCACCGACGCCGAGATCGCCAAGATCCTCGCCGCGACGCCGCACGCCGAGGTCCGGGTCAGCATGATCATGCTGCCCGTCGTCGTGACCGATCACCGCGGCCGCCCGATCGAGGGGCTCGCCGCCTCGGACTTCGAGATCGAGGATCTCGGCGAGAAGCGTCCGATCAACTGGTTCGCCGAGGAGGCCAACCACCCCTACCGCCTCGCCCTGCTCCTCGACGTCTCCGAATCGATGAGCCTCGAAGACACGCGGCGCCGCCTGGAGCAGGCGCTGATCCCGATCGGCCGCGAAGTCGGCCTGATGGACCGGATCATGCTCCTCAGCTTCTCCGACCAAGGCGTGCAGCAGCGGAGCGGGTGGAGCGACCGGCCGATGGTCCTGATGCAGGAGGCGCTGGACGCGCCGGTCCACGGCAAGACGGACGTGGTGGACGCCCTCGCCGCGGCGGCCGAGCGGACGCAGCCCGACCCGCTGATCCGGCAGGGGATCGTCCTCGTCACCGACGGGATGGACAACGCCAGCGAGCTCGGCGCGCAGGACGTGATCGACGCCGCGCGGCGGGTGGACGTGCCGATCTACGTGATCCTGCTCGGCGGGCTCGACCGCCAGATTCAAGGGAAGCGGTACACCGGCTCGCCGCTGCGGTCCCTCGCGGACATGGCCGAACAGAGCGGCGGGCGCTTCTTCCTCGTCGATTCGCGCGCGTCGGCCGAGGCCGCGGCGGCGCGGATCCGCGACGACCTGCGGCACCAGTATTGGCTGTCGTTCAAGCCCAGTAAGCCGCCGGACGGGAAGTTCCGGCCGATCACCGTCAAGGTCCATCACTTCGGGGCCGTCGTTCGGACGCGGAGCGGATATCGGTGATTTGCGGGGCGACAAGCCGCCAATTCCCCATATAATGCCAACCCGATACTGGAGGGATCCCGCAAGCGCCGGCCTGCCCGGCCCGGGGAAGCCGGGTGCTTCCACCCGCCCAAGGGGCGCCGGGATTCGCGACGGAGGAAACGTAATGACGAAGTCCAAACTGGCTTTCGCGCTTGTCCTCGTCCTCGCGGTCGGCCTTGCCGTGGGCTGCGTGACCAACAAGAAGTTCGACACGACGGTGGCCGACATGACCACGCGCGTCGACGGCGTCCAGACGAAGGTCGAAGCGCAGAGCGCGCGGATCGACAAGCTCGAGAACAAGGACAAGGAACTTCAGGTCGGCATCGACAAGGTCGGCACGGAAGCCAACGCCGCCAAGGGCGACGCCGCCAACGCCATGACCAAGGCCGTGGCCGCCGAGAAGGCCGCCAAGGGCAAGGTGATCTGGCAGGTGACGCTGACCAACAAGGACGTCCGCTTCGACTCCGACAAGGCCGAGATGACCGACGCCGGCAAGGCCGCGCTCGACCAGCTCGCCGCGAAGCTGAAGACGATGGACAAGATGGTCTTCGTCGAGGTTCAGGGCCACACCGACGACCGCGGCAGCGACCAGCTGAACACCGCCCTCGGGCAGAAGCGCGCCGACGTCGTCCGCGCCTACCTGCACGAGAAGGGGATCCCGCTCAACCTGATCTCCGCCATCTCCTACGGCAAGACCCGCCCGATCGCCGACAACAAGACGAAGGATGGGCGCGCGCAGAACCGCCGCGTCGAAGTCCTCGTCCTCGAATAGTTTTCGGAACATCGCGTCTTGCGCGGGCGGCGGCCGGACATTCCGGCCGCCGCTTCGCGTTTGCGGAGCGGCAGGCCGTATCATTCCGCCATGTCGCGCGACTTCCTCGACCTCTTGTCCCGCCGCGTCGTCCTCTTCGACGGCGGCATGGGGACGGAACTCTACGCGCGGGGCGTCTTCGTCAACCGCTGCTACGAGGAGCTGAACCTCGCCCGTCCCGAGCTGGTCGAGGAGGTCCACCGCTCCTTCCTGCTCGCGGGGGCGGAGGTCGTCGAGACCAACAGCTTCGGCGGGAACCGGCTGCGCCTCGAGCGGCACGCGCTCGGCGAGAAGGTGCGGGAGATCAACGTCGAGGCGGCGCGGATCGCGCGCCGCGCGGCGGGGCGGGAGGCGTTCGTCGCCGGCTCGGTCGGCCCGCTCGGCATCCGCCTCGAGCCGTGGGGCGCCACGTC
>JAJFTU010000008.1 GCA_021372775.1 bacterium
GAGATGGTGATGCCGGGCGACCGCCTGGAAGTGGTGGTGGAGCTGATCCAGCCGATCGCGATGGACCGCGGGCTGCGCTTCGCCATCCGCGAAGGCGGCCGGACGGTCGGCGCCGGCTCGGTGACCGAGATCATCAAGTGATTCACGGGGCCGGCCCCGCCGGCCCCGCCACGCTAGACGGCCCCGCGAGGCCGGACGGAAACGGCGATGCGCGAGAACATCGTGCTGGCCTGCACTGAGTGCAAGCAGCGCAACTACACCTCGAAGAAGAACAAGAAGACCACGCCCGACCGGCTGGAGCTGAAGAAGTACTGCCGCTTCTGCCGCAAGCACACGCCCCACAAGGAATCGCGCTGAAGTCGACGGCGCGGCCCCTCGGGGCGGGCGGGGAGATCGACCACAGGGCAGTAGCTCAATTGGTAGAGCAGCGGTCTCCAAAACCGCAGGTTGGGGGTTCGAGTCCCTCCTGCCCTGCCAGCCGCGGCGAAACGCCGGGGCGGGCGGCCTGAAGCGAGACGGAGGACAGGGTGAAATTCTTCCGCAAGATTCGGAGCTTCTTCGACGACGTCGTCAAGGAGCTCAAGCGGACCTCCTGGCCGTCGCGGAACGAAGTGCAGGGCACGACCGTCGTCGTCGTCGTGACGGTGGTGATCGTGTCGGTCTACCTCTACGGGGTGGACCTGCTGCTGGGCACCGCCCAGAAGTACTTGCTCTTCCGCGGCGTCGCCGGAAACTGACGGGCGACGGCGGCATCGTGGACGAAGAGCGCAGAGAAGGCCAGACGGACGCGGCGGCGGCGGCCGACGGGGGGGATGCCTCCGCTCGGCAGTGGTACATCATCCACACCTACAGCGGCTTCGAGAACAAGGTCAAGCAGTCGCTGCGCCAGCGGGCGGACGCCTACGGCATGGGCGACAAGATCGGCGAGATCCTCGTTCCGACCGAGGAGGTCGTCGAGCTGCGCGACGGGAAGAAGATCACCACGCGCAAGAAGTTCTTCCCCGGCTACGTTCTCGTGCACATGGAGATGTCCGACGAGGCGTGGCACGTCGTGCGTTCGACGCCGAAGGTGACCGGCTTCGTCGGGGGCGGCCAGAAGCCGCTGCCGATGCCGCAGGAAGAGGTCGACCGGATCATCAATCAGGTTTCGGTGACGAAGGAGAAGCCGAAGCCTAAGATGGACTACCACGTCGGCGAGCAGGTCAAGATCATCGACGGGCCGTTCAGCAACTTCACCGGCGTCGTCGAGGACGTGAACGAAGACCGCGCCACGTTGAAGGTGATGGTGAGCATCTTCGGCCGCGCCACGCCGGTGGAACTGGAGTTCCACCAGGTCAAGCGGCCGGAGTGATCCCGGACCCCGCGCGGGCCGCAAGGCGGGCGCGGGGGAGCACGGGCGGAAATGACCCCAGGGCCGCCGGCGCCGCAGGCGCCGGACGCCCGACGGCGCCGCGTCGGCGGGGCCGGGAAGAGTAGGGCGGGAGCGGCTGAAGACCCGCGAAGGGGCCGCGCTGGAACCGCCATGATGGACGCCGGACGAACGTCCCGGCGTCCGCGAGGACAAGATGGCCAAGAAAGTCGTCGCGCTGGTGAAGCTCCATTGCCCCGCCGGCAAGGCCACCCCGGCGCCGCCGGTCGGTCCCGCGCTCGGGCAGCACGGCGTGAACATCATGGAGTTCTGCAAGTCCTTCAACGCCCGCACGCAGGGGCAGGAAGGGCTGATCATCCCCGCGGTGATCACGGTGTACTCCGATCGGTCGTTCACGTTCATCACCAAGACGCCGCCGGCGTCGGTGCTGCTGCTGCGGGCCGCGGGACTCCAGAAGGGTTCCGGCGAGCCGAACCGCAACAAGGTCGGCAAGGTGACCCGCAAGCAGGTCGAGGAGATCGCCAAGACCAAGACTCCCGACCTGACGGCCGCCGATCTCGAGGCGGCGGTGCGGACGGTCATGGGCAGCGCCCGCAGCATGGGCATCGAAGTCGTGGACTGAGGGGGCTGAAGATGGCTAAGCACGGAAAGAACTACTCCGCGGCGGTCCGCAAGCTGGACAAGCCGGCCTTCGGCCTCGACGAGGCAATGGTCCGCCTGAAGGAAGTCGCCTACGCGAAGTTCGACGAGACCGTCGAGATCGCGCTGCTGCTGGGCGTCGACCCGCGCCACGCCGACCAGATGGTCCGCGGCACGGTCGTCCTGCCCCACGGCACGGGCAAGTCGCTCAAGGTCCTCGCGATCGTCGGCCCGGACAAGGTCGCCGACGCGCAGGCCGCGGGCGCGGACATCGTCTGGACCGGCCCCGAGGCGGTGACGCAGATCACCGGCGGGAACCTCGACTTCCAGGCCGTCGTCGCCACGCCGGACGTGATGCGCGACCTCGGCAAGCTGGGAAAGGTCCTCGGCCCGCGCGGCCTGATGCCGAACCCCAAGACCGGCACCGTGACGCCGAACATCGGCCAGGCGGTGAAGGAGATCAAGGGCGGCAAGGTCGAGTTCCGGGTCAACAAGACCTCGATCGTGCACGGGATCATCGGCAAGAAGTCGTTCGCCGCCGAGAACCTGCTCGAGAACTTCAAGGCGTTCGTCGGGGCCGTGCAGCGGGCCAAGCCGTCTTCGGCCAAGGGCCGCTACATCAAGTCCTGCTTCGTCTCGGCGACGATGAGCCCGAGCATCCCGATCGACCTTGCCGAGGTCGACAAGCTGCAGCAGGCCGAGCGGGCCTGACCGCGGAGGATTGACGATGGTTCGGACCCGCTCGCAAAAAGAAGCCCTGATCGCGGAGATCCGCGACGTCTTCACCGAGGCCAACAGCCTCTTCCTGGTCAGCCTCGCCGGCTTGGCCAGCAACGACGTGAACGCCCTCCGCGCCGCCCTCCGGGCGAAGGGCGCGAAGATGCGCGTCGTCAAGAACCGCCTCGCCCGGCGCGCGGCCGGCGACGGTCCGGTGCACAAGCTGGACGACGCCTTCCGCGGCCCGACGGCGGTGGTCTACCACCCGAGCGACCCGGTGTCGATGGCGAAGGGGCTGGTGGCGTTCGCCAAGGACCACCCGCAGCTCGACCTCCGGGCCGGCCTGATCGACCGGGACCAGGTGGTCCTCGGCGCCGACGCGAAGGCCGTGGCGGAAATGCCGAGCATGGAGCAGATCCGCGCCACGCTGCTGGCGCTGATCAACACGCCGGCCACGATGCTGGTCCGGCTGCTCGGGACCCCCTCCACCCAGGTGGCGCGGGTGATCGACGAACGGGGCAAGACGTTGGGCGGCGGCGAAGAGGCCGCTCCCGAGGCGCAGAACTGAGGAATCGCGCCGCGGGCCGCACAGGGCCGCGCGGGCGTTGGCGATGTCAGGAAACCCGGACCGGCGGAGCGCTGGCCGGCTGAGGGAGAACGCAGACAATGGCTGATCTCAACCAGATTGCTGAGCAGTTGAGCGGTTTGACCATTCTCGAGGCGGCCGGCCTGGTCAAGATGCTCGAAGAGAAGTGGGGCGTGTCGGCGGCGGCGCCGGTCGCGGTGGCCGCGGCTCCGGCGGCGGGCGCGGCGGCGGCTCCGGCCGAAGAGAAGACCGAGTTCGACGTCGTGCTGACCGCGGTCGGCGACAAGAAGATCAACGTGATCAAGGTCGTCCGCGAAGTGACCAGCCTCGGGCTGAAGGAAGCCAAGGACCTGGTCGAGGGCGCGCCGAAGCCGGTCAAGGAAGGCGTGTCCAAGGGCGAGGCCGAGGACATCAAGAAGAAGTTCGCCGAAGTGGGCGCCACCGTCGAGATCAAGTAAGATAACAGTTTCGACGGCGAGCCCCGGAGGCTCGCGCTGTCGCGCCTGGCGGCCGGGAGCCGGTCGCCGGGCGCGAAGGTTCGCAAGCTGTACCCTGCCCCTCGGACCCCGGGGCCCGGGGCGGAGCAGGCCCGAGAGAGCGCACTCCCGGTCCGTGCCGAACCGTTGCGACAGACCTCGTCCGATCCGCTCGACAGGGCGGAAGGGCGTGGTCTGTCGCCTTTCCGTCCGCTCTCCGCGGGGCGCCGCCGGCGCCTCGCGGCCGCAGGCCCTCTGAAGGGATCCCGATGGCGACCGCCGAGAAGATCTCCCCCGCCCGCCACGACTTCGCCAAGATCGCGAGCAGCATCAAGGTTCCGAACTTGATCGAAGTCCAAAAGCGCTCGTACGAACGGTTCCTGCAGATGTACACCGCCCCGGAAGACCGCGAGGACAGCGGGCTTCAGGCGGTGTTCAAGTCGATCTTCCCGATCGACGACTTCCGCGAGACCTGCTCGCTCGAGTTCGTCGGCTACTCGATCGGCTCGTGGGGCTGCAAGTGCGACCGGCTGCAGGGGATCGAGCGGCTGCGCGTCGTCTGCCCGAGCTGCCGCCGGCCGTTCGTGGCCCGCGACGCGAAGGCGGCGGAGCTGGCGTGCCCGTACTGCGGCGAGACGACCCGCAACAACCTCGAGATCTGCGAGGAGTGCGGCGAGCCGGTCGGGCTGAAGTACAAGTACTCGATGGAGGAGTGCCAGGCCCGCGGGATGAGCTTCAACGTCCCGCTCAAGGTGACGGTGCGCCTCGTCGTGTACGAGAAGGATCCGGACACCGGCGCGCGCAGCATCCGCGACATCAAGGAGCAGGAGGTCTACTTCGGCGAGCTGCCGATGCTGACCGACAACGGCACGTTCATCATCAACGGCACGGAACGCGTCATCGTCAGCCAGCTCCACCGCAGCCCGGGCGTCTTCTTCCAGGCGACGCCGGACCGCGTGACCTACATGGCCAAGGTCATCCCGTACCGCGGCGCGTGGGTCGAGTTCGAGTTCGACCAGAAGCAGCTCCTGCACGTCCGGATCGACCGCAAGCGCAAGTTCCTCGGCAGCGTCTTCCTCCGCGCCCTCGGGCTGGCCGCGGACGAGGAGATCCTGCGGCAGTTCTACACGCCGACGGAGATCCAGCTCGAGCCGGACCACGTGGAGTGGGGCGTCGGGCCGGGGCTGCTGATGCGCCGGGCGCTGAACGAAGTGAAGGACGCGGCGGGGAAGCCGGTCCTGCGCAAGGGGATCAAGATCCGCAAGGCCAACCTGCGCCGCCTCGAAGAGGCCGGGATCGCCAACGTCGGCGTGGCCGACGAGGAGTTCTCGGGCGCGGTGGCCCTCGAGCCGGTCGTCCACCCCAAGAGCGGCGAGGTGCTGGTCGACGTCAACGAGAAGGTCGAATCGCGCGACCTCGCCAAGCTCCGCGACGCGGGGATCGACCGGATCACGGTCTTCTTCCCCGAGACCGACCCGACGGGTCCGGTCCTCCACCTCACGCTGCAGAAGGACTCCGTCAAGACGCCGAACGACGCG
Source organism: bacterium (assembly GCA_021372775.1). Taxonomy (NCBI): domain Bacteria; species bacterium. The sequence goes on from JAJFTU010000008.1 coordinate 5,326, forward strand.
CTGATGGAGATCTACCGCAAGATGCGCCCCGGCGACCCGCCGACGGTCGACGCGGCGCAGAAGCTGTTCAACGCGATGTTCTTCGACCCCCAGCGCTACGACTTCTCGCGCGTGGGCCGGCTGAAGTTCAACACGAAGCTGGAGATCAACCGTCCGCTCGACGAGAAGATCCTCCATCCGGACGACTTCTACGCCGTGATCAACTTCTTCCTCCGCCTGCCGGGGGGAGAGGCGCCGCTGGACGACATCGACCACCTCGGCAGCCGCCGCGTGCGCTCGGTGGGCGAGCTCCTCGAGAACCAGTTCCGCATCGGCCTCATCCGGATGGAACGGGCGATCAAGGAGAAGATGTCGGTCTACCAGGAGATGACGACGGCGATGCCGCACGACTTGGTCAACGCCAAGCCGGTCGTCGCCGCGATCCAGGAGTTCTTCGGCAGCTCGCAGCTGTCGCAGTTCATGGACCAGACGAACCCGCTCTCCGAGGTCACGCACAAGCGCCGCCTCTCGGCCCTCGGGCCGGGCGGCCTGTCGCGCGAGCGCGCCGGGTTCGAGGTCCGCGACGTCCATCCGACCCACTACGGCCGCATCTGCCCGATCGAGACGCCGGAAGGCACCAACATCGGCCTGATCGCCTCGCTGAGCATTTACAGCACCGTCGATGACTACGGCTTCCTCGTCACGCCCTACCGCAAGGTGGAGAAGGGCAAGGTCAACGGGTCCACGGTCCTGTTGCGGGCCGACGAGGAAATGCGGGCGGTGCTCGCCCCGCCGGAGGTGGTGGACGTCAAGAGCGGCAAGCTCCAGGCCGGCGCGGCCATCGCCCGCATGAACGGCGACCTGGCGGTGGTCGATTCCAAGGACATCCAGTACGTCGACATCTCGCCCAAGCAGACGGTGGGCGTGTCGGCGGCCCTGATCCCGTTCCTCGAGCACGATGACGCCAACCGGGCCCTGATGGGTTCGAACATGCAGCGCCAGGCCGTGCCCCTGCTGCGGACCGAGCCGCCCATCGTGGCCACCGGCATGGAAAAGCACGTGGCCGAGAACAGCGGCATGGTGATCAAGGCCCGCACGAGCGGGAAGATCACGGCCGTGGACGCCACCCGCATCGAGATCAACGGGACCGACGAGTACGTCCTCCGCAAGTTCCAGGGCCTCAACGAGCGGACCTGCCTGAACCAGCGGCCGATCGTCCACCTGGGCCAGGAGGTCCAGGCCGGGCAGATCATCGCCGACGGGCCGGCCTGCCGGAACGGCGAACTGGCCCTGGGCCGTAACGTGCTCGTCGCCTTCGTGACCTACGAGGGTTACAACTTCGAGGACGCCATTGTCATCAGCGAGCGGCTGATCAAAGAGGATGTCTTCACCAGCATCCACGTCGACGAGTACGACATCGAGATCCGCGAGACCAAGCTGGGGCGCGAGGAGTTCACCCGAGACATTCCCAACGTCTCTGAGCGGGCGCTGGCCAACCTCGACGAGAACGGCATCGTTCGTATCGGTACCCGCGTCGGGCCGGGCGACATCCTCGTCGGCAAGGTCAGCCCCAAGAGCAAGAGCGAGCTCTCCCCGGAAGAAAAACTGCTGCACGCGATCTTCGGGCGGGCCGGCGAGGACGTGAAGAACGACTCCCTGGAGGTTCCGTCCGGAGTCGAAGGGATCGTGATCGCGACCGAAAAGTTCTCCCGTCAGATGAGCCTCTCGGAGGAGGAGC
>JAJFTU010000009.1 GCA_021372775.1 bacterium
GATGACGCCGTTCCTTCTCACATTGGTCGGCCTCTATGGCCTCGCCGCCGCGACCGGCTTCGCGCTCGCCGCGGCGTCGGCCGTCCGCGCCCCGCGCGTCGCCGGCGCGCGACGCCTCTCGCTCTTCCTTCTGGCCTGCGCGTGGTGGTCGCTCGTCGACTGCGTCGAGCTGTTCCTGACGACGCCCGGTCTGCGCCTCCTCGCGTCGCAGCTCCAGTACTTCGCCGCCGCGTTCGCCGCGCCGCTCTGCCTGCTCATGGCCGTCGAGCAGGCCGGGCTCCGCTCGCTGCTCGTCGGCCGGCTGCGCGCCGCGGCCCTCTGGACGATTCCCTGCGCGACGTTGGCCGTGGCCTGGACGAACCAACTCCACGGCTGGATGTGGACCTCGATCGAGACGCCGCCCGGCGGCCTGGGCCTCGCCCGCTACAACTACGGCCCGTTCTTCTGGGTCTTCTTCGGCTACTCGCTGCTGTGCGCGGCGAGCGCGGCCGGGCTGCTCTTCGTCGCCGCCGCGTCCTCGCTGCGCGGCTTCCGCCTCCGCTTCATCGCCTTCGCCGTCGGCGCCTGCGCCCTCTGCGTCGGCGGATTCACCTACGCGTTCAAGCTCGGCCCGATCCCCGATCTCGACTGGACCGCCTTGGCCTTTCTCGGCGTGGGCGTCGCCTTGTCGTGGGGGGCGCGGCACCGGAGAGTCCTCGATGTCGCGCCGATCGCGCGCGACTCGCTCTTCGCCGCCCTGCCGGACGCCGTCCTCGTGCTCGACGGCGCGGGCCGGGTGGCCGACGCCAACGCCGCGGCGGCGGAGCTTCTCGCGCCGGGCGGCCCGCTTCTCGGACGCTCCGCCGAATCGCTCGTCGGGGAGTGGCCGGCGCTGTACGGCGTGCTGACGGCGACCGGGCCGTCGGACGTCGAACTGTGCGCCGTGCTGCGGGAAGACCGCGTCCTCGAGGGGCGCGCGGCGACGATCCTCTCGGGCGCGCTTCCGGTCGGGCGGCTCGTCGTCCTGCGCGACATCACGCTGCGGCGCCGCGCCGAGCTCGAGCGCGAACGGCTGATCGCCGAGCTGCGGCGCGCGGCCGAGGAGATCTCCACGCTCAGCGGCCTGATCCCGGTCTGCGCCTCCTGCCGCCGGATCCGCGACGACGAGGGGTTCTGGAGCCGCTTCGAGACCTACGTCGCCAAGCACACGGGCGCCCAGATCACGCACGGCCTCTGCCCCGAATGCGCGGCGCGCGCGATCAAGGAACTCGAGGGGCGTTCCGGTCAGTGAGGAATCGGCGGACGCGACGGCGCGCGCGCTCGTGCGGCGGCGCCGCGCGGCCCGCGGCGGGGTCGGCGGACGCGACGGCGCCCGGCAAGAGTTGCCGGGGGGCGGCAAGACCGTCCCCCGGCTTCTTGCTTCACGCGGTGACGTTCAGGCTGCCGTCGGACGGCGTTTCGTCCTGGACCACGGTCGCCGTGACCGCGGTCTGGCTCTCCGCGTCCGCCGCCTTGCGGACGTGGCGGCCGTGGTGCGCGCGATGGCTCTGGATCTGGGCCATCGCCTTCTTGGCGGCGTCGAGGTCGCCCGAGTCCAGCGCGTCGCCGAGCGCCGTGAACGCGTCGCCGACGCCGTTTCCCTGCGGCTTCTGCTTCCCGTCCTGCGGCGCGAGCGACTGGATCGTCTGGTAGGCCTTCTTGGCCCCGTCGAGGTCGCCGGAGTTCAGCGCCGACTGCAGCTGCTCCATCGCCTCGCGCATCTTCTTCATCT
>JAJFTU010000010.1 GCA_021372775.1 bacterium
GTGCGGGGCCCCCGGCCCCCGAAAGCCGGACGCGGAGTCCGGCCCGCGGGGGGCGGAATCGGTCAGAATCGGTCGTCGAGGACTTGCCACGGCCGATCCGCCGGGGTAGCGTGGCAGCAGGTGAAGCGACGGGACCGCCCACCTACTCCCCAACGTCCCTGCACAGGAACCGACCATGACCACCAACGGCAACGGCACCACGCGGACCTTCACCCCCGTGAACCCCGACGCGGAGATCGTGAAGTTCGACAACATCGGCGACACGCTGGAGGCGACGCTCACCGGCAAGCGGATCGTGAAGCGCAAGGACGGCACCCCGGCCGTCCTCTGGGACTTCACCCTCGACTCGGGCAAGCAGGTCGCGGTGTGGGGGACCAAGTACCTCGACCAGCGGCTCGACGCGATCCTGCCCGGCTCCTACGTCCAGATCCAGTACGCTGGCGACGCGCCGGCCAAGCAGAAGGGCTACTCGCCCATGCGGATCTTCAACGTCGGCGTCGCGCAGTAGAAGGCCCGGCGAGTGACCAAGCGCCGCTCGCCTCCCCGGCCCCCGGTCGCCACGCGCGATCGGGGGCCTCGCATTTCCACCCTCACCGGCACCCTTGGACCGCGCGTCGAGCGCGCCGGGGTCGTCACCTACCAGATCGGACGCACCGCGCAGGTCGTCGGCCCGGACGCGGATCGCGTCCTGCGGCTCGCGCGGCCGGGCGCCGACGTGACGCTGACTTTCGCCGACACGGTGTTCCGCGCCGCGACTTTCGAGGAGGTCGTGGGCTCGCGCGAGATCGAGTCGCCGGCCCGCTACAACGAGGAGACGGGAAAGGAGCGCGAGGCCGCGACCTACGAAGTCCCGATCCTTCGCACGCGCCGAGTCGAGGGCGGAAAGGTCGTCTCCACCTACCGCGCCGAGCTACCGCCCGGGATGAAGGGGCGCCCGTTCGAAATCGGCGACGACGATCGGCAAGCCTTCGCCGCCGCGCTCGCCGCCGCCGTCACCGACTTCGCGCGCCAGGAGCACGGGTCCGGCGGCGCCGAGTACCGCGAGCAGCACTTCGCCGGCCTGTTCCGCGGCACCATGTACGCGGACCATTCGACCGAGCAGCGCGGCGAGTCGCAGATCGTCGGCACCTTCGCACGCACCGATCTGGAGAAAGTGAGCGCCGAGCTGGCGTCGCGGATCGAGGCGACGCTTGAGGGGCAGGCGCCCGGCCCGACCGGCGACGGCGCCGCAGGTGGCGGGCGCAAGGGATACGGCTACTTCTCCGCGGGGCCGCAGGAAGTCGCGATGATGGTCACGGAGACGCTCGACATGCTGGAAGCCCTGCTAGGCGAGGAGGGCGACTAAGTGGCCGCTCCGTCCATCCGGCCGCGCGCCGCCTTCGATATCGAAACGGTCGGGTGGGATCGCTTCTACTGCGGCGCGCTGCTGTTCGACGGCCGGATGCGCACCTTTCGCCAGGATCAGGAAGCGGATCTCGCCGCGGCCATTCTCGCAGTCGGCGAGGGCGACGTGCTCGCGCACAACGGGGGCCGCTTCGACTTCCTCTGGCTGATCGACGCCTGGATCCGCTTCGGCCTGTGGCGCGACGGGATGACGATCAACGTCGCCGAGTCGGGCGCGTCGATCGTCTCGATGCGCGTGCGCGGGCCCGGACTCAACCTCACGTTTCGCGACACCTATCGGATGTTCCCCGTGAGCCTCGCGCGGATCGGCGGCAAGTCCGAGGTTGGCCTTGCGTGCTCGATGGAGCGCGCCGAGTGCGCCGAGCAGGCG
>JAJFTU010000011.1 GCA_021372775.1 bacterium
CGCCTGCTCGCGCTGGGGCTGCCGATCGGCGCGCAGCTGATGCTCGAGATGTGGGCGTTCGCCGCGTCGAGCCTCCTCGCCGGATGGCTCGGCGCCGCCGCGCTCGCGGCGCACTCCGTCGCCCTCAAGCTGGCCAGCGTCTCGTACATGGTCCCGCTCGGGATCTCGATCGCCGCGGCGACGCGGGTCGGCAACCTCCTCGGCGCGGGCCGTCCCGAACAAGCGCGGCGCGCCGCGTGGACCGCGGTGGCGATGGGCGCGGGGGTGATGACGGTCTCCGCCGTCGCCTTCGTCGTCCTGCGCCGCGGCCTCCCCGCGCTGTTCCTCCGCGCCGACGCCGCCGAGTCGCTGCCCCTCGCCGCGGGCGTGCTGCCGATCGCCGCCGCCTTCCAGCTCTTCGACGGCACGCAGGCCGTCGCGGGCGGCGTGCTGCGCGGGGCGGGGCAGACCCGCGCCGCCGCGCTGATCAACCTCCTCGGCTACTACGCCCTCGCCCTGCCGCTCGCCTACTGGCTCGGCTTCGGCGCCGGTCCGGGGCGCGGCCTCGGGCTTTCGGGGATCTGGATCGGTCTGGCCGTTGGATTGTTTGCGGTCGCCGGGCTGCTCGTCGCGCGAATCAAGTACGGCTTGCGGCATAATCCAAGCGGCGGACCAGCGGACGGGCAGGTCGCGGGCTCGCCGGGGGAACGATGAACGATCGAGGCCGGGGCGCGGACGACGCGCCGGAACAGAAGAACGGACGCCTCGGCGCCGCGCCGTCGTCGGAGCCGCGCCGCGACGGGCGGGAGTCGGGGGGGCGATTCGTCTGCGACGTCTCCGGGAACCCGCTGGGGTTCGACCGCGCGATCGAGGCGCTGACCGGCTGGGAGGTCGGCGTGCCCGCGGCGCGCGGCGCGACCGACGGGCCGCCGCTCGTGTTCGGCATGCCGCCGCAGATCGAGGGGCCCGCGGAGCTTCCGCTGCGCCTGCGCTGCCACGACGGCAGCCATCTCGAGGTCCGCTGCCGCGTCGCGCCGGTCGGCCGCTCGCGCACGCTGGCGGCGGTCGAGGTCCGGCACGTTCTCGCGCGCATTCCGGTGGCACCCGATCCGAAGGACGCCGACTTCGATCCGCTGACGCGCCTCCCGATGGGGGAGCGGTTCGCGCAGCGGATGGAGGAGACGCTGGGATACGCCCGCCGCCTCGGGCAGCCGATGGGGCTGCTCGTGGTGGACGTGGACGGGATGACCGCGCTCAACGCCTCCTGGGGGCGGGAGCGCGGCGACGGCCTCCTCGCGCGCGTCGCGGGGATCCTGCAGGCCTCCGTGCGCCAGGCCGACATCGTCGGGCGCCATCAGGCGGACAGCTTCCTCGTCGTCCTCGCCGGGATCGGCCGCGGGCAGGCGCGCCACGTCGGCGGCCGGCTGCGGCAGTCGGTCGAGCGGTTCGCGGCCGCGGCCCTCGGCGGCGACGCGCCGCCGGTCACGGTGAGCATCGGCGTCGCCTGCCATCCGGCCGACGGCGTGGCCGGGGACGAGCTGATCAAGCGGGGCGAGCTCGCGCTCAACGAGGCGCGGCGCCTCGGCAAGAACCGCGTCTGGTGCTACCAGCGCCGGCCGCGCGTGCCGGCGCGGGCGTCGGTCTTCGTCGCCGGCAACGAGACGACGCCGATCGGCCAGGTCCGCGACATCTCGAACTCCGGCGTCTTCGTCGAGACCGAAGAAGACCTGCCGATCGACCTGCGGGTCGGCTTGGCGTTCACGCTGCCGGGGGACGACGAGCCGGTGCGGATCGTCGGCCGCGTCGCCCGGCGCGTGCCGCCCGGGGGGCCGGGCCGGATTCCGGGCGCGATCCCGGGGCTCGGCGTGGAGTTCGAGGTCTACAGCGACGAGGCGCGGGCGCGGCTCGAGGCGTTCCTCCGCCGCACGATGATCAGCGGCTGACGCGCGGCGCGACGTCGCGCCCCGCGCGGACCGCGCGTCGCGGCGCGGCGCTCGTCAGCGGCGCGGCGGCCCGCGTCGCTTCGGCGCCGTGTAGAAGAGCTGCGTGAAGTAGAGCTCGCCGCGCGGGCCGACGGCGACGCCGAGGCCCGACTCCTCGAACGTCCGGTCGAGGATGTTGTCGCGGTGCTCGGGGCTGTTCATCCACCCGCGGACGGCGTTGGCCGCGGGATCGTCCTGGCCGAGGCTCTCCGCGAGGTTCTCGCCGACGGCGCGGAAGTCGAGCCCCGCCGCCTCGACGCGCTGCGCGGGCGTCGTGCCCTCGGGCGACCGGTGGTCGAAGTAGCGCCGCGCGGCCATGTCGGCGCCGTGCCGCCGCGCGATCGCCGCCAAGAGGCCGTTCCAGCGCAGCGGCTCGAGGCCGCGCGCCGCGCGCTCCGCGTTGACGCCGTCGAACGTGCTTCGCTCCAGCGCGCGCAGCTCCTCCGCGTCGCGGCGCGGCGGGGGGGCGACGAGGAGCAGGACGACGACGATCCGGCCGTCGCGGCGCTCCGCCCAGCCGGCGCCGACCTCGCGGTACTTCTTCGCCATCACGGCGGCCCATTCGGCCGGCGAGCCGCGCCACGGCTCGACGATCCGCTCCGCCGGGACGTCGCGCCGCCAGGCGACGAGCCGGTGCTCGCGCGCCTCCGCGTAGACGACGCCCGCCGCGTCGAGGAACGGCGCGGTCGGCGCCGCCTCGCCGAGTTGCGCGGCCGGCAGGGCCGCGAGATCCCGCGCGCGCCGCGCCGCGGCGACGGCGAGCGCGGCGGGGCGCTCGAAGCGCGGCAGGCCGGCCTCGGCGCGCACGCGGTCGAGCAGCGCCAGCACGGACGTCGCGGGGTCGGGCGCGCCCGGCGCGGCGCAGACGGCGCCGGCGGCGGCGAGCGCCGCGACGACCGCCGTGAACAACCGGAAGACGCGGTTCGTCATGCGCCCAGTCTACAAGCGCCGGCGCGGCCGCAGGGAAGGGGACGGCGACGGGACGGCGCGACGACGCGCCGCGGCCGCGGAGTACGAGAAAGGCGAAGGCGGCTTCGCGGGGGCGCGACGACGCCCCTCGGCCGCGGACAAAGAAAACGGCGGGGGCGGGCTTCGCGGCGGCGTCCTGCTGCCGCGCGGCCCGCCCCCGCCGGGGAACGGAGCGTGATCAGAAGGTCTTGAGCGCTTCCTCGTCGTCGTCGAGCGGGATGAACTTCGCCGCCGTCGCCTTCGCCCTCTGCGCCGGGGCCGGCGCCGGGCGCTTCAGCTCGAACGCCGGCGCGCTCGGATCGATCGCGCGCCGCTGCGCGAAGCCGCTGTCCGCGCGCTTGGAGAGGTGGAAGACGCCGACGAGGCTCTGCACCTCGGCCGCCTGGCCGGCGAGTTCCTCGGCCACCGCGGCGGACTCTTCGGAGTTCGCGGCCGCCTCCTGCGTGTGGCGGTTCATCTGCTCGACGCCGGTGTTGACCTGGGCGATCCCCACCGACTGCTGCTCGGAGGCCGCGGCGATCTCGTTCATCACCTCGGTCACCTTGCGCGCCTGGTCGTGGATGTCGCGCAGCGCGGCGTCCACCTCGAGATTGACGGCCACGCCCTGCTCGGCGTGCTTCACCG
>JAJFTU010000012.1 GCA_021372775.1 bacterium
TACGCCGCCGCGCTGCCGTTCATCGAGAACGACTACGCGCGCGCGCTCGCCGCGGCGAAGGCGAAGGACCTGCCGATCTTCGTCGACATCTGGGTTCCTTGGTGACACACCTGCCGCTTCATGCGCGCCAACGTCTTCACCGACAAGGCGCTCACGAAGCACGCCGGACGGTTCGTCTGGCTCGCGATCGACGCCGAGGAAACCGAGAAGAACGCGGAGTTCGCCGGGAAGTACCAATGGGAAGGGGTGCCGACGTTCCTCGTCGTGGACCCCAAGACCGAGAAGGCGATCTACAAGTGGGCCGGCACGGCCGACGTCGCGCAGATCCAGCTGCGCTTCGACGAGGCCTCCGACGCGTTCCGCGCCGCGCGCTCCGGCGGCGGGGACGCCCTCGCCAAGGCCAACGCGCTGAACGGCGAGGCCAAGTACAAGGAAGCCGCGGCCGCGTTCGAGGAAGCGCTCAAGGGGCAGATGCCGGACACGGCGCGGGCCCGCGTCGTCGAGGCGCTCGTCGGCGCGCTCTCCTCCGCCGGCGAGAACGAGGCGTGCGCGACGCGCGCGCTGGCCGAAGCGCCGAAGATGCCGCGCGGGCCATCGTTCGCCAACACGGCGGCCGGCGGTCTCGACTGCGCGCTCGGCGCGCCGAAGGACGCGAAGTGGCGCGAGGCCGCCGTCAAGGGGCTCGAGCCGCTTTGCCTCGAGGCGGTCAAGCTGCCGGGGCTTCTGGGCGACGACCGCTCCGGGATCTACGGCACGCTCTACTCGGCGCGGGACGACGCCGGCGACGCGGCCGGCGCCAAGAAGCTCGCCGAGGAGTGGTTCGGCTTCGTGCAGAAGGCGGCGGCCGAGGCGACGAACGCCGAAGCCCGCACCGCCTACGACTCCGCGCTCGTCAACGCGGCGCGCGCGCTCGGGGACGTCTCCCGCGCGCTCCCCGCGCTGCAGGCCAACGAGCGCGACCTCCCCGCCGACTACAACCCGCCGGCGCGGATCGCCGCGGTCCTGCGCGACCTCGGCCGCTACGACGAGGCGCTCGCCGCCGCCGACCGCGCGCTCGGGAAGGCCTACGGCCCGCGCAAGGTCGGGATCTACGAAACGAAGGCCGGCATCCAGGAGAAGAAGGGCGACAAGGCCGGGGCCCGCAAGACGCTGGAGGAGGCGCTGGCCTTCGCCAAGCAGGTCGGCGGCAAGAACCAAGCCCGGCTTGTCGAGCGGATCCAGAAGCGTCTCAACCACTGAACCGCCGGGAGGCGGGCGCGTTTCGACGATTCGTCGCCGCGTCCGAAATTTCACCGCGCCCGCCTCCCGGCGGGACTCTTCGCAAATTTTCGTCGATGAACCCGTAGGGGAGGCTGGCGCGCCCCGATCGTCGTGTCCGCGCTCAACATTCCTCCGCGCCTGCCTCCCGAGGTGCAATACGCGGAACGTTGCCTTTGAGGCGTTCAAAGGCAACCGCGCGCGGCGGCCGGCGTCAGGGACAGGATGTGCCGAGGAGTTGCTGGTAGCTGCACGAGCCGCCCGCGGCGGCGGCGGGGCGCTCCACGCCGCTCGACGCGCGGCCGTACGAACCTTCGAACTGGCCGTCGTTGCCGACGATCACGAAGTAGGAGGACGCGGCGCTCGGCGTGAAGCTCGTCGTGCCCGACGTCCCCACGCCGCAGGCCCGCTGCGTCCACTTGACGCCCGTCGAGCGGAGCGTCGTCAGGTCCCCCGCGTAGATCGTGCTCCCGCTCGAGCCGCACGCGGCGCCGTAGGTCACGGTCACCGCGCCCGACGTTCCGCGCGCCGCCTTCATCGTCCCCTGCGCGCTCGCCTCGCCGGCGCCGGTCGCGGGATAGATGCACACCCCGACCTGCGCCGCGACCTTCGGCGAGACCAGCGAGACGCTGCGCGGGTGGAAGACGTTCGACGTCGAGCAGCCGGAGAGCAGATGGCAGTAGCTCATCAGCGTCCCCTTGACGTTCGTCACCCCGTTGATCGTCTGCGCCGCGGGACAGCTCGTCGCCCCGCTGTAGCAGCCGCTCTCGCCGGAGTAGCACTGGTCGATCGGCGGGCTGTAGCAGTGGGTGTGCGGCGAGCCGAAGTTGTGGCCCAGCTCGTGTGCCGCGACCATCACGTCGTCGGCCGCCGTGGCCCCGGAGAACGTGAACGTCTGGTCGAAGGCGTAGCCGTACGACGTGTTGCAGAGGGCGTCCACCCAGGCGATCCCGGAGGAGCTTCTGTCGCTCGACTGCTTGCCGGAGAAGAGGATCGCCAGCGCCCGCTTCACCGACGCGTAGTTGTTCGTCCAGTACGTGCCGAACTCCTGCAGCTCGGCCGAGCTCGCGTTGCCGCCGGTCCCCTGCGTGTACGGGTCCGCCTGCGTCGAAGGCCGGAGGTAGGTCGTCCCCTGCAGCATCCGCACGGAGAGGTCGCGCTCGTAGATCGCGGTGATCCCGGCGAAGAGCTGCGCGAGGTAGTTCGTCGCCTGCGTCTGGTCGTTGTTGAACTTCTTCAGCATCCACTCGTTGTCGGTGTCCACGGCGATCGTCGCCCTCTCGAGCGTCGTCGCCGCGGCGGCGGCGGCGTCGGTCTGCGCGGCGGGGAGCTGCAGCGAGGAGGACGCCGCGGAGGCGAAGAGGGAGGCGGGCGCGGCGGGAAGGTCCTCCGCGCCGCACTCCCAGTGCGGCTCGGCGCCGAGCGCCCGGTTCCGCGCCTTGAGGTCCGCGACCAGCAGGCGGCGCGGGTCGGCGCCTTCGGGGCCGAACTCGAACGTGCCGCGCGGGGTGAGGGCGAAGCCGCTGATCGTGCGCGCGTCCGGATCGATCGCCGCGACGACGCGCGAATCCCGCTCGTCGTCGGGGCCGCCGACGAAGAAGACGAGCCGCGAACGCGGGATTTCCCGCGGTCCGGCCGCCTCGACGCGGAAGACCTTCGCGCCCGGGGCGTAGATCTCGCGGCGCTCCAGCGTCACCGCGGCGCGCCGGCCCGGCTCGAGGGGGAACTCGGCGAGCCGCAGCGGGGCGTCCGGCTTGGCGGCGAGGAGATCGGGCGCGAGGCGGTCGTCGATCCCGACGACCTCCGCCGTGTCCGCGGAGCCGTCGGCGCCGGCGACCCGTTGGCCCCAGAGGACGACGCGGCGCGGCTCGCCCGCGACGGCGTGCGCCGCGGCGAGCAGGAGAAGAACCGATCCGACGAGAACGGCGGTGATGGCCTGTCGCAACCGTGCGGCTCCTGTTCCCTCCCTGCCCGTCGATCAATGTAGGTTCCCGCCTTCGCGCGCCGCCATCGACCCTCTCGCGACTCGGCGCCGCCCTCGTTCACGCGAATCTTCGCGACGCCGTAGGGGAGGCTGGCGCGTCCCGACGAACGTTGCCGCGCTCAAGATTCCTCCGCGCCTGCCTCCCGAGATGCAATACGCGGAACGTTGCCGTTCGTCGTGAAAGGCAGGATTGCGCGGAAATCGAGTCGGGCGGCAGGCGCGTTGGAGGCGTCGTTGTTCCGACGCTGTGATCGGCGCGCGGTAGGGGAGGCTGGCGCGCCCCGATTGTCGTGTCCGCGCTCAGGATTCCACCGCGCCTGCCTCCCGAGGTGCAATACGCGGAACGTTGCCTTTCGTCGTGAAAGGCAGGATTGCGCGCAAATCGAGTCGGGCGGCAGGCGCGGTGGAGAAGCCGTTGTTCCGACGACGTGATCGGCGCGCCAGCCGCCCCTACACGCGCCCCGATTGTCGTGTCCGCGCTCAGGATTCCTCCGCGCCTGCCTCCCGACGTGCAATACACGGACCGTTGCCTTTGAGGCGTTGAACGGCAACCGGGTGCTGTGTTCACGTCGGGCGGCAGGCGCGGTGGAGGCGCCGTTGCTCCGACGACGTGATCGGCGCGCCAGCCGCCCCTACAGAAACGCGGACC
>JAJFTU010000013.1 GCA_021372775.1 bacterium
CTGCTTGTTCCAGGCGGCGAGCTTCTCCGGCCAACCCTCCGGCACGTCGCGCGACATCCCGCCGATCCGCACGGTGGAGGTCGTCATGCGGGCGCCGGTGAGCTGCTCGAAGAGGTCGTAGAGGTACTCGCGCTGCTGGAACGTGTAGAAGAAGACGGTCGCCGCGCCGCGGTCGAGGGCGTGCGTGCCGAGCCAGAGCAGGTGGGCGGAAATGCGCGCCATCTCGCAGAGGATCACGCGCATCGCGCGGGCGCGCGGCGGGATCTCCAGCCCAAGCAGCTTCTCCACCGCGAGGACGTAGGCGACGTTGTTCGAGACCGGCGCGAGGTAGTCCATCCGGTCGGTCCAAGTCACGAACTGCTGCCACGTCTTGTTCTCGGCGATCTTCTCGAAGCCGCGGTGGAGGTAGCCGAGGTCCGGCTTGCAGGAGACGACCGTCTCGCCGTCGAGCTCGAGCACGAGGCGCAGCACGCCGTGGGTCGAGGGATGGCTCGGCCCCATGTTGATCGTGATCGTCTCGATCGCGCCGCGTTCCGCGGCCGCGCGCTGCTCGCTCATCCGTCCGTCCTCGCCGTCATCCCTTGAGCGGGAACTCCTTGCGCAGCGGGTGCCCCTCGAAACCGTCGGGGAGGAGGATCCGCCGCAGGTCGGGGTGCCCTTCGAAGACGACCCCGAACATGTCGAAGCACTCCCGCTCCAGCCAGCCCGCGGCCGGCCAGAGCGCCGCGGCGCTGCGCACCCGCGGCGGGTCGGCGACCCGCGTCTTGATCCTCAGGCGCGCGTTGCGCGGGAAGGAGTAGAGCAGATGGACGACGTCGAACGGGGCCTCGGCCCGCGCGGGCCAGTGGACCGCCGTGACGTCGGTCAGCATGTCGAACGTCAGCTCCGGGTCGTCGCGCAGGAAGGCCAGCGTCTCGAGCAGCGCGTCGGCGCGGACGACGAGCGTCCGCTCGCCGCGGAACTCCTCGACCGCCACGAGCGCCTCGGGAAGCGCCTCGCGCAGCCGCTCCTCGGCCGCCCCTTGGTCCCACCCGGTCGTGCACCAGGTCTTGCCGCCCGCTTCGGCCATCGTCAGCGCTCCCAGTCGAGCGCGCCGCGGCCCCAGACGTAGACGTAGCCGGCGGCCAGGACGCCGAGGAAGACGAGCATCGAGCCGAGGACGAACCCCGCGTTGCCGGCGCGCGCCCGGTCCTTGAGCGCCGCGGCCCACGGATAGAGGAACGCCGCCTCGACGTCGAAGAGGATGAAGAGCATCGCGATCACGTAGAACTTGGTCGAGAAGGGGCGGCGGGCCGATTCGAACGGCTTGGCCCCGCACTCGTAGGGCGTGACGTCGGTCGTCCGGCGCTTCGGCCGTCCGGCCCACGCGGAGAGGACGACGATCGACGTCGGCACGGCCACGGCGAACAGGACGAGGACCAGCAGCGCGAAGGAGTTTTGGCTCATCCGGGGCCTCGTGCGGCGCGCGGGCGCCCCGCGGCGCCCCGGCGCGGCCGGGTCTGGCGATGCTAACAACCCGCCGTGGGCCGTGCAATCTATTGTCGCGCGCCGGAAGCGCGGCGACGCGTCGCCGGTCCGCGACGTCAGGGATGCTTGATGTACCGCCGATCGCGCGCGCCGCCAGACGAAAATTGCGGCCCGGCGCGTCGGGCGACGCCGGCGCCGCTCGGCGAGGCGCGGGGCGGAACGAATACGGGCGCCCGGCGGCGGAGCGCGCGCCCCGAGCAGTTCAGTTCCGCGCGGCGCGCCGAAGAACGAAAAAGGGCGCCCGGCGGGCGCCCCTTCTCGCGGATCGCGCGGCGCGGCGCGCCGCCTCGACCCGAGTCACATCTTGACGCCGCGGTCCTCGAGCAGCGTGCCGCGCACGCGGGCGAGGTGGACGAGCGCCGTGGCGTAGTCGGTGATCGCGCTGATCTCGGACGACTCCGCGGTCCGCAGGTCGGTCTGGTAGGTCAGGACCTGGAAGGCCGTGGAGAGGCCGTTCTCGTACTTCTTCTGCTCCGCGTCGAGCTTCTTCTTCTGCAGCTCGACGTTGGCGCGGGTCGTGGCGACCCGGCGCGCGGCGCTTTCGAGGTCGCGCGCGGCCTTCCGCACTTCGACGCGGATCGACTGCTTGGTCGCCTCGAGCGCGAGGTTGCTCTGGTCCACGGCGAGGCGGGCCCGCGCGTAGGCCGACTTGGAGGCGCGGTTGCCGAGCGGGATGGCGTAGGTCGCGCCGACGGTCCAGTTGTTGTAGTCGCGCGTCGGGAGCTGCTTGAAGGCGCCCCAGCGCCCTTCGTCGTCCACCTCGAAGTGGGTCGTGTCGGTCGCGGAGTCGTAGACCGGCGTGAAGCGGGTGTTCGTGCCGGAGAGGGAGAGCGTGGCGTTCACCGAGAGGTTCGCCTTGGTCTGGTTGGCGCGGTACCGCTCGTTGAGTTCGCTGTTGTGCACGGCCAACTCGGCGCCGGCGATCTCGCTCCGCTTCTCGAGCGCCGTCTTGATCGCCGCGTCCACGTCCACCTTCGCCGGGGCAAAGGACGGCTGGTCCACCGGCTCGTACGGCTGGCTCCATTCGGGCGAGTTGGGGTCGATGCGCAGCAGCGCGCGCAGCGTGTCCTCGGAGGTGCGGAGCGCGTTCTCGGCGACGATCACCGCTTCCTCGCGGCTCGCGACCTCGGCCTCGGCGGTCGTGATCTCGATCGGGGCGAGGGTGCCGACGTCCACGCGGATCTTCGTCTGGCGCAGGAAGTCCTTGGCCAGGTCGAGCGACGCGCCGGCGACTTCGAGCTGCCGGCGGGCGCCGACCATCGTCCAGTAGGCCGATTCGACCTGCTCGACGATCGACTCGACCTTCACCCGGACCTGCAGCTCCGACATCTTCTGGTTGTTGGCGGCCGTCTTGATCGCCGTCTCGTTGATCTCGAGGCCGTAGTTGCGGAGCAGCGACTGCGAGAAGGTCAGCGCGAGGTTGGTGTCGATCGAGGTCGGGAGGAGGTTCTTCCCGTAGACCTGCTGCCCCGAGCCCATGAAGTACGAGCTGGTCTGGTCGCTGTAGGAGAACGTGGCCCCGTAGCTGCCGCCGAGGCGGGTCGCCTTGGTGACCTCGGCCTGCCCCTGCCAGGTCGTGGCGCGGGTCGGCTGGAGCACCGAGCTGGCGACCGACGAGTTGCGGCCGAGGCTCGACGAGGCGCTGAACTGCGGATCGAACGCCGCGTCGGCTTCCGTGACGAGCTGGGCCTGCGTCTGCGGATCGATCTTGGCCACGGCGATGTCGAGGTTGCGCTCGATCGCCTGCGCCACGGCGTCGCGCAGCGCAAGCTTGAGCGCCCCGGCCGGCGCGGCGGTCGGCGCCGTCTGGGCGGCCGGCGCGGCCTGGGCGGCCGGCGCGGCCGGCGCCGGGGCCGGCGGCGCGGCGAACGCGGCCGCGGGAGCGGCCAGCAGGCAAAGCACGACGGAGGTCTTCATCGTCATTCGTCTCCTCCCGCGGCCCCCCGAGGGCCCGCGGAGTCCGGCGCCCGCCCTGCGGGTCCGGCGGGGCGTCTTCGGCCCCTCTCCCATGGACGTCGCGAACCGGGGCGGCGTCACCCCCTTCGTTCGCCGGGGCGCGGCCATCTTCGTCTTCGGGGCGGCGCGCGGCGAGCCTCTTGGCCGCGCGGCGCCTGACGAGGCGAGGGGAACATAGCACCAAGGGACGATCCTCCGGGCGCCGGCCCGGCGGACGGTCGCCCGCTCCGCCTCAGCGGCGACGTCGGGGGTCCGACAGGTCAAAGACCGGTCCAGCGCGGCGCGCTCGGATCCGTGGCCGCCTCAGCGGCGGCGTCGAGGGCCCGACAGGTCAAAGACCTCGTGCGGGGCGCGCGCCGGCGCGCCGCCCGGGGATCGGCGGCGGCGTCAACGGTCCGACAGGGCGCCGACGGCGGAACGGCGCTCGGCGCGGCGGCCGCGGCCCGCGGGACGTCCGCAGCCGTTCCGCGGGCCTTCGCGGGCGTGCACGGATCTTGCATCACCGGCCCCTGGATCCCCGCGCCCCGCGCGGCGGACAAGGGTGCCCGGAATGCTCAACGAGTTGGCGTCGTGCGGAACGATGGTCGTCGTGGCCCGGACCGTGGCCGAGCCGGAGGGGGCAGCGGAGCGGATCCGCGCGCTGGCCGGGCTCTGGAGCGGGCCGATCTCGCTGATCCTGCTCGACGCGGACTCGGTCGAGGCGGCGGAGAGGCTGCCCGAGGGGATCGAGGTCCTGGCCGCCGGCGGCGAGGTGGCCGACGCGCTGCGCAGCGGACACGGCGCGGCGCTGGCCGAGGCCGCCGCGTCGGCGCTGCTCGGCGCCGCCGCGCGCCGCGCGCCGCTCGACCGCGTGCTGTTCGTCGCCTGCCGCGAGACGCTGCGGCTCCTCCCCGCCTTCGCCGCCGCGTCGTTCCCGCGGCCGATCGAGGTCGAGCTGCTGCCGTCGGCCGGCACGCCGGACGCCGACTTCCTCTGGGAGAACGCCGACGGCGTGGTGATCGCCGACGACTCCCGCCTCTACCCGCTCGCGTCGAGCCGGCCGGCGCTGCCGGTGCGGGTCGTGCCGACCGGGGACGACATCGAGGCGCGCCGCGCGCAGTTGGCGTGGCCGACGCTCGGCGGCGAGCCGCGCACGTCGGTCGTCGTGCCGGTGCGCGGACAGGCCGCGCTGGTGCAGCGGATGGTCGAGTCGGTCCTCGACCGCACGTCGGGACTGGTCGAGCTGATCCTCGTGGACGACGCCTCGCCGAACGGCACGTTCGGCAAGCTGGAGCGGCTGGCCGACCGCGAGCGGCTGATCCGGCTCGTCGGGCACAAGGAGCAGCGCGGGTTCGCCGCGACCTGCAACCACGGGCTGGCGATGGCCCGCGGCGAGTCGGTGCTGATCCTCAACGCCGACACGGTGGTGACCGAGGGGTGGGCGGCGCGGCTGCACCACCACGTCGAGATGCAGCCGCGGGCCGGCGTCGCCGGGCCGCTCTCCAACCGCGTCGCCGGACTGCAGCAGCTCGCGCCGGTGGACTACGACGAGCGGACGCTGCTCGGGCTGGCGCCGTACAGCGAGCGGATCGGGCGGGTCAACGCGGGGAAGGCGCGCGGCGTGGTGCGGCTGACCGGGCTCTGCCTCGCCTTCTCGAGGCCGGCGCTGCGGCGGATCGGCGGCTTCGACGCGCGGTTCTTCCCCGGCAACTACGAGGACGACGACTACTGCATGCGTCTGCTCGCCGGCGGCCTCGTGCCGTATCTCGCGGACGACGTGTTCATTCACCACGAGGGCTCGAAGAGCTTCGCGTTGGAGCCGACGTCGTACCGCGCGCTGCTCGAGGCGAACTGGGGGCGGTTCAAGGAGAAATGGGGGCTGCCGGACGACCGGCCGATCGAGCGCTCCTATTCGCCGGAGGAGCTGCCGCTGGGGCGCTACGACCGCGCCGTGCATTTCGTGGCGCCGTGGCTGGCCTTGGAGCCGGCCGCCGCGGCGACGGGCGCGTAACCCACCACGGGGTCTGCGGAGAAACGCCAAGGCCCGCGTTTCAAGGGGCGTCGTTTGCGTTTGCGGGCTAAGAACCCGCGCGCTCGGCTGCGTCGTCGGTCGGCGGCCGAGGGGGGGCCGGCGAACCCTAGAACTCAAGGGTATCGCCGGCCCCCCCTC
>JAJFTU010000014.1 GCA_021372775.1 bacterium
GAACTGGAGGCGTTCGCCTTCGGGCCGGTCTCGTCCGCCGATCGCCAACTCGAAACGACGGTGCGGCGGTTCTTCGTCCCGCTCGACGACGAAGACCATCCCCTCGGCGCGGCGCTCTCCAGCCCCGGCCCCTGCGTCTTCGAGGCGGGCGGGCCGGAGGATCGGCGCCCTCCGCTCTTCGCCTCGGTCGCCGGGCGGTCGCGCCTGGTCCTCGCGCCGCTCAGCAACCAAGGGCGGCGGCTCGGCGTGCTCGTCGCCGCGATCCCGCCCGGACGGACGATCGACGACGACCGGATCGAGCTTCTCGGGCTGGTCGCCTCCACGGCCGCCGGCGCCGTCGCGCGGGGGCGGCTGCACGACGAACTGGCCGGGCGGCTCGAGGATCTCCGCGACGCGAACGCCCGGCTGCGCAATCTGCAGGGCCAGCTGCTCAAGGCGGAACGCTTGTCGGCGATCGGGGAACTGGCGGCGGAGATCGTCCACCAGATCCGCAATCCGCTTTCGGTCGTCGGCGGGTTTGCGCGCCGGCTGGAGAAGGTCTGCCCTCCCGACGATCCGCGGCACGAGGACCTGGCGATCATCATCGAGGAGGCGCGGCGGATGGAGGGGATCCTGGCGCGGATCCGTCAGGACGTCCGCCTGGCGCGCAGCCCGGCGAAGGAAAGGGTCGATCCGGCCGGCGTCGTGCACGACGCCGTCGCCAGGTACACCGACCTCGCCCGCGAGGAAGGGGTCGGCCTGGTCGCCGCCGCCGAGCCGGGACTGCCGGCCGTCCGCGGCAGCCGCGAGATCCTGCTGGAGGTGCTCGACAACCTGCTGCGGAACGCTTTCGACGCGATCGGCGCCGGCGGGCACGTGTCCGTCAATGCGCGCCGGATCAAGGAGGCGATCCACATCGTCGTCGAGGACGATGGTCCGGGCATAGCGCCCGACTGTCTCGAACGTATCTTCGAGCCGTTCTTCACCACGAAAGTCGGCGGGACCGGTCTCGGCCTGCCTCTTTCGAAGAAGCTCGTCGTCCAGTGCGGCGGGGCGTTGAGCGCCGACAGCCGGCTGGGAGAGGGCTCGCGGTTCCGCATCGTCCTTCCTGTCTGGACGGCGGACGAGACGCGCCCGCAGAACGACGAAGGGGAGTGAGCGATGGCCGTGATTCTCGTCGTGGACGACGAGCCGCACCTCCGGCTCCTGTACCGCAAGGACCTCGAAGACGCGGGGCACACCGTCCTCGAAGCCGGATCGGCGGAGGAGGGGCTCAAGGCGTTCGCGGAGCGGCGTCCCGACTTGGTCGTGCTCGACGTGCGGATGCCGGGGATGAACGGACTCGAGGCGATGGCCCGGATTCTCGACCGCGACCGGCGGGTGCCGATCGTCCTCAACACCGCCTACGACTCGTATCGGGACGACTTCACCTCGTGGGCCGCCGACGCCTACGTCACCAAGGGCGCCGACACGGAAGAGCTTCTCCTTGTCGTGCGGCGGCTGCTCGAGGAGCGGGAACACCTCGGCCCCGGCGAGATGTGACTTTCCGCGTCGATCGGCCTCGCCTCGCGCCCCGTCCCGTCCCGCGCCGCGCTATGCTCCGCCCATGGACAAGACGATCCCGTCCCGCTCCGCGCTGCACCCCGACTATCTCAAGGGCGTCCTGACCTTCATCCTCGCCGGCGGCAAGGGGGAGCGGCTCTATCCGCTGACCCGCGACCGCGCGAAGCCGGCGGTGCCGTTCGGCGGCGCGTACCGGATCATCGACATCACCCTCTCCAACTGCGTCAACTCCGGTCTGCGGCGGATCTACCTCCTCTCGCAGTACAAGTCGTCGTCGTTGATGCGGCACATCGCGCAGGGGTGGGATCTCTTCACGGGAGAGTTGGGCGAGTTCATCTACACCGTTCCGCCGCAGCTCCGCGTGAGCAGCAACTGGTACCTCGGCACGGCCGACGCCCTCTTCCAAAACATCTACACGCTGGAGGAGGAACGGCCGGAGCTGGTGCTGATCCTCTCCGGCGACCACATCTACCGCATGGACTACCGGGACATGCTCGCCGAGCACCTCGACAACGACGCGGACGCGACGATGGCCGTGATCTCCGTCCCGGCGTCGGAGGCGAAGCGGTTCGGCGTCGTGCAGCACGACCCGGCCGGCTGGGTGACCGGCTTCCGCGAGAAGCCCTCCGACCTCGACCCGGACGGGCCGGACGTCGTGGCCAACATGGGGGTCTACCTCTTCAAGACCGAGGCGCTGGTCCGCGCCGTGAGCAAGGACGCGCGGCGCGAGGAGTCGAACCACGACTTCGGCAAGGACATCTTCCCGGCGCTCGTCGCCGGCGGCGCGAAGGTCCTGGCGCATCGCTTCCGCGGGGCGGGCCGGACGGCGCGCACCTACTGGCGGGACATCGGCACCATCGAGGCCTACTACGAGGCCAACATGGACCTCGTCTCCGTCTCGCCGCAGTTCAACCTCTACGAGGGCTCCTGGCCGCTGCGCACGAAGGCCTACCAAGGGCCGCCGGCGAAGTTCGTCTTCGCCGGGGGGGAGGCGGGACGCGTCGGCACGGCGCTCGACTCGCTCGTCTGCCCCGGCGTGATCGTCAGCGGCGGGCAGGTGGAGCGCTCGATCGTCGGTCCCGGCTGCCGGATCAACAGCTGGGCGCGGGTCGAGGACAGCATCCTGATGGACGGCGTCGAGGTCGGCCGCCACGCGGTCGTGCGGCGGGCGATCATCGACAAGGGGGTGACGATCCCGGCCGGCTACCAGATCGGCGTCGACCGCGCGGCCGACGAAGCGCGCTTCACGGTCGAAGGGGGGATCGTCCTCGTGCCGCGCGGCGAGCGGCTCTGAACGTTCCGCCGCGGCGCCGGTTCGCGCCGAGCGGCTTCCGCGCCGCGCCGCGGTTCTCGGCCCGGGGCGCGGGCTCAGCGGACGTCGTCGGGCGGGAAGAGCGTCAACTGGCGCGGATCCGGCAGGCGCGCGCCGCGCTTCGGCTTCTTGGGCCGCGACGCCGCGACGAGCGCCGGACGCAGCGCGGCGACGACGGCCGGCGGCGCCGGCGTCGGAGCGGGACGCGCCGCGCCGCGCGCCGGCCGATAGAGGCCGACGACCCGCGCGTAGGCGAGCAGCCGTTCGTTGAGCGCCCGGAACTCCTTGCCGTGGTTGAAATGCTCGAGGTGGGCGAGCTCGTGGCAGAGCGTCGCCAAGAGGCTGCTGTAGCGGAGGAAGCCGCCCGACATGCGCGAGCGGAGGCGGATCCGGATGTGCCCCTCGAGATCGCAGCAGCCGTAGATCCGCGCGTCGCGGCGGGTCTTGCCGATGCTCGCGTAGCGGAGCTCGAACGGCTCGGCGAGCGTCGCCGCGTCGCGGCGCAGCCGGTCGAGCAGCTCCTCCTCGTTGCGGCGATCCTCGCTCATGGAACGGGGAGGGTACCACCCGCGCGGAGGGGGCGCGGACGCCGTTTTCGCGGGCAGTTGTCGCAGCAGGAATCGCGACAGGCGTCGCCACGCGAGGCGGACGGAACGCTCCAATCGGCGGATTTCGGCGTCGACGCCGCGCGAGGGGTGCGGGGGAGACTTCGTCGTCGGCGCGCGGCGCGGACCGGACGCTCGTCCCGCGCGCGGATCGGAGTGGTCGGCGCGCACGCGGCGGCGGATCAGCGCCCGCGCGACGCGAGGACGCGGAGCAGGCGGCGCAGCGTCGCCGCGTCGAGCGCCCCCGCGCGGGCGAGGCGCCGCGCGCCGGAGCGGGCCAGCGCGAGGTGCGCTTCGAGCGGGTCGTCCGGAACGGCGCGCCGCGCCGCGGCCAAGTGGGCGGCGAGCGTCGCCGCGTCGCCGCGCGCGACCGGTCCGGTCAAGGCCCGGGCGGCGCCGAGCGCGCGGTAGTTCGCCACCGCGCCCGCCGCGAGCGCGGCGAGGAGGGCGCGGGCGGCGCGCGGCGCGCATCCCGCGACGCGGAGCGCGTCCTCGGCGTCGCCGAGAAGCGCGGTCAGATCGCCCGCCGCGAAGACGGCGGCGAGGTGGACCAAGGGGCGCCGCGCGTCGTCCACGGCGAGCGGGACCATTCCGAGGGCGCGGGCGGCGGCTCGGGCGGCGCGCAGGCCGGCCGGATCGCCGGAGACGGTGGCCGTCGCGCCGGCGAGCCGCTCCGCGGAGCGGGGACCGAGCAGGCCGACGACGGGGTGGAGCACGCCGAGGCCGGCGCCGGAGGCGCGCAGCGGCGCGAGCGGCGTCGCGTCGCGGGCGCCGGCGGTGTGGAGGACGGCGCGCGGCGCGGACGACGCGGGCCACGCGCGGGCGAGCCGCCCGGCGATCGATTTCAGGGCGTCGTCGCCGACGGCGACGACGACGAGGCGCGCCCCGTCGAGCAGCGGCGCGAGTTCGACGAACGCTTCGGCGCCGGCGGCGCGGGCCGTTCGCCGCGCGCGGGCCGGATCGCGGTCCCAAAGGCGCACGCCGAATCCGGCGCGGACGAAGCCGGCGGCGAGCGCGCCCCCCGCGCGTCCCGCCCCGACGATCGCGACCACGGCCTTCGCGCGCCGCGAGGCCGCGGAAGCGGCGGGACGAGCTTTGCCGCGCGCGCCGACGTTGCCGCCGTCGGCCTTGGCGCGCCGCGAGGTCGAGGACGCCGCGGGACGAGCTTTGCCGCGCACGCCGACGTTGCCGCCGTCGGCCTTGGCGCGCCGCGAGGTCGCCGCCGCGCGCGCGCCCCGCTTCACCGCGGCCGCTCCGCGAGTTCGAACGGAACGCCGCCGAGGACCTCCCAGGCCGCGCGCATGTCCGCGGGCCACGGGGCCTCGAAGACCATCCGCGCGCCGGTGCGGGGATGCGCGAAGGCGAGGTGCACGGCGTGGAGCAGCGGGCGGTCGAGGGCTTGGAGCGCGTGCCGCTTCCGCTGGTCGTGGACCGACGCCTCGCGCCGTCCGCCGTACGTGTCGTCCCCGACGACCGGGTGGCCGATCGCCGCCATGTGGACGCGCACCTGATGCGTGCGCCCGGTGTAGATCCGCACCTCGAGCCAGGCGAAGCCGGGCACGGCGCCGCGCACGCGGTAGAGGCTCCGCGCGGCGCGGCCGTGCAGCGGCCGCGTGGACATCTTGATTCGGCTGGACGGGTCGCGGCCGACCGGAAGGTCGATCTCCGCCTCGTCTTCCGCCGGACGGCCCCAGACGATCGTGTGGTAGAGCTTCTCGACCTCGCGCGCCGCGAACTGGCGCTGCAGCGCCGCGTGCGCCGCCTCGGTCTTGGCGACGACCATCGCGCCGGTCGTCCCCTTGTCGAGGCGGTGGACCAGCCCCGCGCGCCCCGGACCGCCCACGCCGCCGATCTCCGGCACGTGGTTCAGCAGCGCCGCGGCGAGCGTCGGCCCGGTCTCTCCCGCGCCGGGGTGGACGACCAGGCCGGCCGGCTTGTTCAGCACCAGCAGGTCGTCGTCCTCGTAGAGCAGCGCGAGCGGCAGGTCGGCCGGCTCGAGGCGCTTCTCCTCGAGCGGCGGCACCTCGACCGTCGCCGTCCATCCGGCCTCGACCGGCTCCGACGGCTTGGCCGCGCGGCCGTCGAGCAGCGCGCCGCCGGACTTGATCAGTTCGGCCAGGCGGGAACGCGAGACGTCGGGAATCCGCGCGGCGAGGAAACGGTCGAAGCGGCCGCCCGCCTCGGTCTCCTCGACGACGAAGGCGAAGCGGCGCGGCTCGCTCATCCGTTCCTCTTGCCGCTCTTCGGCGGTTTGGCCGACTTCGGCGCGGCCGGCGCCGCGGCGGACGTCGCGGGGACCGGCGCGGCCTGCGGCGCGCGGCGGCGGAGGTAGATCCACGCCGCGAGCGCCAGCGGGAAGACGGCGAGCGAGATCAACTGGCTCGTCGAGACCGCGCCGCCGAACCAGACCCCGCGCAGGTCGTCGCCGCGGAAGAACTCGACGACGAAGCGGCCGAGGGCGTAGAGGCCGAAGTAGGCGAGGACGACCTCCCCCGGCGCGCGGCGGCGACGGCGGACGAGGACGAGGAGCGGCAGCACGACGGCGAGCGACCAGAGCGCCTCGTACATCGGGGCGGGGTGGAGGCTGACGCCGAGCGGCACGCCGGTCCGCAGGTGCGCCTCCTGCGATTCGTAGACGATCCCCCACGGCAGGTCGCAGCGGCCGCCGTAGCAGCAGCCGGCCATCAGGCAGCCGATCCGGCCGATCGCCTGGCAGATCGGCACCGGCAGCGCGGCGGCGTCCACGAGGCGGCCCATCGGCAGCTTGCCGCGGCGCGCCGTCCAGGCGAAGGCGGCCGCCCCGGCGAGGACCGCGGTCCAGACGACCCCCGCGGCGCGGAGGAAGCCGACCGTGAAGATCTCCTGCGGCTGCGAGAGGTAGATCGGCAGGTCGACGAGAATCAGTCCGACCTTGCCGCCGACGACGCCGGCGACGAGGGCCCAGAACGCCGCCGCCCCGGCCTTGTCGCCGTCGATCCCGTCCCGCTTGGCCAGACGCAGGAAGAGCATCCAGCCGACGAGGATGGCCGTCGAAAGGAAGATGCCGTAGGTCGGGACCTGGATGAAGCCGAGATCAAGGAACGGGTGCACCGACGGATTCCTTGCGGCCGCCGCGGCGCAGCAGCAGCGCGTCGATGATCAAGATCGTCGCCCCGCCGCTGAGGCCGGTGTCGGCGATGTTGAAGGTGGGCCAACGGTTCGTGCCGAACCAGTCGACGAGGCGCGAGGCGAGGGGCGGCCAGTTGGTGTAGACGTCGATGAAGTCCACGACGTGCCCGTACGCCAGGCGGTCGACGATGTTGCCGACCGCGCCGCCGAGGATCAGCGCCAGCGCGAAGCGCGAGATCTTCTCCTCGTCGCCGAGGTGCATCAGGAACCCGGCGATCAGCGCCACCGCCGCCACCGGGAGGAGCGTCAGGACGATCATCCGCCAAGGGTCGGGCATGTCGCCGAGGAAGCCGAAGAGCGCCCCGCGGTTGAGGGAGAGGGCGAGCCGCAGGAAGCCGGGGACGATCGAGATCGGCGCCGCGTCGAGCGCCCACCCGGCCCAGAGCTTGGTCGCCTGGTCCAGGACCAGCCAGCCGCCGGCCAGGGCGAAGTCGCGCCACCTGAACTTGATCTTCATCGTCCTCTTCCGCGGCCGGCCCGCGCCGCTTCCGCCGGCACAGGATACCCCGGCGGACGCGCCGCGCGCCTCCCGGCCGTTGGCCGGCCGGTCGCAGCGTGCCAAAATAGCGACTTCCCTGCGGCGCCGGCGTGGTTCGGGGCCGCGCCCACGAGGCTGCCATGGCGTACCAACGACCCCGCGGCGATCACCGTTTCTCCGCCGTCGAGCGCGACGTGCTCGACTTCTGGCGGGACGCCGACGTTTTCCACCGTTCGCTCGAGAGCCGCCGCGGCGGCCCCCGCTTCGTCTTCTACGAAGGTCCGCCGACCGCCAACGGGCTGCCGCACAACGGCCACGTCCTGACGCGCGTGGTGAAGGACCTCTTCCCGCGCTACAAGGCGATGCGCGGGTTCGACGTGCCGCGCAAGGCGGGTTGGGACACCCACGGCCTGCCGGTCGAGGTCGAGGTCGAGAAGGAACTCGGGATCCACGGCAAGGCGGAGATCGAGGCCTACGGGATCGAGCCGTTCACGCGGCGCTGCATCGACTCGGTCTTCCGCTACACGAAGGAGTGGGAGGAACTGACGCGGCGGATCGGCTTCTGGATCGACCTGCCGAGCGCCTACGTCACCTTCCACAAGTCGTACGTCGAGTCGGTCTGGTGGGCGCTGTCGGAACTGCACCGCAAGGGGCTGCTCTACCGCGGCCACAAGGTCGTCTGGTGGTGGCCGCAGGGCGGGACCGCCCTCTCCTCGGGCGAGGTCGGCCTCGGCTACAAGACGGTGGACGACCCGGCGGTCGTGGCCCGCTTCCGCAGCGTCGCGCGCCCCGGCGTCTCCTACCTCGCCTGGACGACGACGCCCTGGACGCTGCCGAGCAACTGCGCCCTCGCCGTGCGCGCCGACCTCGAGTACGTTCGGGCGCGGATCGAGCGGGACGGCGCGCGCGAGGACGTGATCGTCGCCGCGGCGCTGGTCGAGAAGATCTGCGGCGCCGAGGGCGTGGAGATCGTCGAGCGGTTCCCGGGGAGCGCGCTGGTCGGCGAGAAGTACGAGCCGCTCTTCCGCTACGCCGCGCCGGAAGACGGGCGGGCGCACGAGATCATCGCCGCCGACTACGTCGGGGCCGAGGAAGGGACGGGAATCGTCCACATCGCCCCGGCGTTCGGCGAGGACGACTTCAAGGCCTGCCGCGCCGCGGGAATCGGCTTCCTGCAGCTCCTCGGGCCGGACGGCAAGTTCCCGCCCGAAGTGACGGACTTCGCCGGCCGCTTCTGCAAGGAAGCGGACCGCGACATCGTGCGCCACCTCAAGGGGCGCGGCCTCGTCTTCCACGAGGGGAGCTGCCGCCACGAGTATCCGTTCTGCTGGCGCGCCAGCTCCGACCCGCTGATCCAGTACGCCCGGCCGGCGTGGTTCATCCGCACCACCGACCGGATCGCCGACGCGATCGCGAACAACCGCGCCGTCGATTGGCTGCCGGAGCACATCAAGGAAGGGCGGTTCGGCGACTTCCTCGCCAACAACGTCGACTGGGCGCTGTCGCGCGAGCGGTACTGGGGCACGCCGCTGCCGATCTGGGTCTGCGACAAGTGCGGCCGCGAGGAGGCGATCTCCCGCCTCGACGACGCCGTGGCGCGCAACCCGCGCGCCCTCGACCACTGGAACAAGGCGGTCGCGGCCGACCCGACCCTCTCCGAGCACCTCGTCGTGCACAAGCCGTGGGTGGACGAGATCACGTTCCCCTGCGGCTGCGGCGGCACGATGAAGCGCGTGCCGGAGGTCATCGACTGCTGGTTCGACTCGGGCTGCATGCCGTTCGCCCAGTGGGGCTTCCCGCACCAAGGCGTCGAAGAGTTCCGCAAGGCGTACCCGGCCGACTTCATCTCCGAGGCGATCGACCAGACGCGGGGCTGGTTCTACTCGCTGCTGATGGTCGCGACGCTCGTCTTCGACGAGGAGACGCGGAAGAAGCACGGCCTCGAGCTGCCCAGCCCGTATCCGCGGCCGTACAAGACCTGCATCGTCCTCGGCCACGTCTGCGACGCGGAGGGGAAGAAGGAGTCGAAGAGCTCCGGCAACTACACGCCGCCGGACCTCGTCTTCGAGGGGAAGTTCTCGCTGACCCTCGCCCCGGCGCGCCGCGTCGCCAAGCCGCCCAAGGCGGACGAGGCGATGCTCTTGCCGGCGCAGCTCAAGTCGCTCGGCCTCGAGCCGGGGGCGCGGCTCGTCGTCGGCCGGGCCGACGATGCGGGCCGCACCTTCTCGGCCAAGGTCGCCGCCGGCCCGGTGGGGAAGGAGTCGATCGTCCTCGGCGACGACGTGCGCGCCGCGCTCGGCCTCGAGGACGGGGCCCAGGTCGTCGTGCACGGGCTCGACGACCCGCCGGGCGCCGACGCCTTCCGCTGGTTCTTCTACTCGGCGGGGCCGGTCTGGAACAACACCCGCAACAGCCTGCGCGCGATCCGCGAGGGGCAGAACGAGTTCCTCGTCCGCTGGCAGAACGTGCTGCAGTTCTTCCTGATCTACGCCTCGATCGACGGCTTCGATCCCGCGGCGGGGAACCCGGCGCGGGACGGCGCGCTTCCCGACTTCGCGCGCGGCGAGGGCCGCCGGCCGG
>JAJFTU010000015.1 GCA_021372775.1 bacterium
GGAAGCTCCGACACCGCGGCTTGAGGACGGTGGACTGGACCTTCCAGTTCGCCGCGGCCGTCTACAACCTCGTCCGGCTCACCCGCCTCGCTCCAAGTCTGCCCTGAGACCGAAAAGACAGCGTCTGCGGGTCGATTCCGATCCGCAGACGCCCCCTCGTCCGCCCCTCTCGGTCGGTTCTCGCCCGCGCAGCACCCCGTCAACGCTCTCGAATGGCCGAAATGAGCCGTTTTTCAGCAGCGTCCTACACGCCCGTCGCCGCCGAGGTGCCCGTCGTCATCAGGCGCCGATCGCCATCGAGGCACCCGCCAAAGCGGGGCGCCGAAGACGACGAGCGCGACGTGCGGCGGGGGGCGGCGGCGGAGCATTGCCCCGTCGCGGAGCCGCCGCCCCCCGTCGCGCGTTGCGCGACCATCGATGGCCACGCGCCCTGACACCGCGGCGCGCGACACGTCGCGGTGACCGCGGATCACGGCCGCGGCGCGAGGCCGTGCAGGACGCGCGAACCATCCAAGAAGGACCATCCCCCAGCGGACAACCACCAAAGCGCCCTACCAAACACGACAGCACGTCGGGCGTGCGGGGGCGGCGGCGCAGCCGTTGCCCGGTCGGCGGAGCCGCCGCCCCCTCCGCCCGACGCGCGTCTCGCGAGTCGCGCGGGCATTGCCCAGCGAGGCAAAGGCGGCGACCCGCGAGTCGCGCGGGCATTGCCCAGCGAGGCAAAGGCGGCGACCCGCGAGTCGCGCGGGCCGTGTTCTGCGGAACCGAACCGACCGCGCTGCAATCAGAACGTCGCGTCCACCGCGAGAGCCTCCGCAAGCCGGGCCTTGTACTCCGCGGCCGAAATCTCGACCGCCCCGAACTGGCGCAAATGCCCGCCCGTGAGGAACTGCGAGTCCAGCAGGAGGAAGCCGCGCGCCCGCAGTCGCTCGACCAACGCCACCAGCGCGACCTTGCTCGCGTCGCTGAGAATCGAGAACATGCTCTCGCCGGCGAAGAGCCCCTTGATCGCCACGCCGTAGAGCCCCCCCGCGAGGTGGCCTTCGTACCACGCCTCGACGCTGTGCACGAAACCGAGCTCGGCGAGACGCCCGTAGATGTCGATCATCGCCGGCGAGATCCAGGTCTCCTCGCGTCCCGGCGCCGGCGCCGCGCACCCCTCGATGACCGCGGAGACGTCGTTGTCGAAGCGGATCTCGAACCGCCCTCGGCGGATCGTCTTCGCCAGCCGCCGCGGCACGTGGAACCCGTCGAGCGGAATGATCCCCCGCGGGTCGGCGCTGTAGAACGCGATCCGGTCCCCGTCGGGATCGGACATCGGGAAGATCCCCTGGCAGTACCCCGCCAGGATCAGCTGGGGCGTGACGCGCATCGCGTCAGCGCTCGAGCTTCTTCACCCGGTCGAACAGCTCCGGCAGCCGCCGCAGCAGCGCCTGCTGCTTGAGCTCCCGGCGGTGCTCCTGCGCGGGGAAGCCGGAGACGAAGACGCCGTCGCCGACGTCGGTCGTCACGCCGGCCATCCCGCCGACCACCGCCCCCTTGCCGATACGGCAGTGCGGCACCGTCCCGGTGCGCGAGGCCATCGTCGCCCCGTCGCCGAGGACCGTGCTGCCGGCGAGGCCGGTGAAGGCGACGATCAGGCAGTTCTTGCCGACGCGGCAGTTGTGGCCGACGTGGACGTGGTCGTCGATCTTCGTCCCGTCGCCGATCGTCGTCGCCCCGAACGTCGCGCGGTCGATCGTGCAGAGGGCGCCGATCTCGACGTCGTCGCCGACGACGACGTGCCCGATCTGCGGGATCTTGGTGTGGCCGGCGCGCCCCGGAACGAAGCCGAAGCCGTCGCAGCCGAGCGCCGAGCCGGAGTGGACGATCGCGCGGCGCCCGATCACCGTTCCCTCGCGCAGCGCGACGTGGGCCTCGATCCTCGTCGCCTCGCCGACGACGACGTTCGCGCCGACGAAGACGTGCCCCTCGAGCTCCGCCCGGGCGTCGATCCGCGCGCCGGGGCCGACGACGCAGAGCGGCCCGACCGCGGCGGTCGCGTCCACGACCGCGGACGGATCGACGACCGCGCTCGGGTGGATCCCCGGCGTCGCGCCGCGCTTCGGCGCGAAGAGCGGCAGCACGGCGGCGAGCGCCGTGCGCGGGTCCTTCACCTCCACGCCGTCGCGGCCCGCCGGCACGAGGCCGATTCCCGCCA
Source organism: bacterium (assembly GCA_021372775.1). Taxonomy (NCBI): domain Bacteria; species bacterium. Next base: position 2,201 of record JAJFTU010000015.1, read on the forward strand.
GCAGGGCCGCCTCGGCCGGAACGCGCTCCAGATACTCGGCCATCCAGACGACGCAGAGCGCGTCGGCCGCGGCCTCCTCCGGTTCCGCCACCCGCGCCACGCGGCGCCGGCCGTTCCCCACGACCTGCCCGCCGGCCGCCCGCGCGATTTCGTCGAGCCCGATCCGCGTCGCGTCCATCGTCCGTCTCCAAGCCGCGTCGCCTGCCGCCGCGCGGCCGTCGTATCCTTCCCGTCCAAGATATCGCAAGGAGCCCGACGATGCTGACCATCCGCTACCACGGCCACGACTGCTTCGAGTTCGACGACGGCGCCCGCCGCGTCCTGATCGACCCGTTCCTCGGCGGCAACCCGCTCGCCGACGTCGGCCCCGACTCGTTCCGCACGCTCGACGCCATCATCGTCACGCACGGGCACGGCGACCACGTCGGCGACGCGGCGTCGATCGCCAAGCGGACCGGCGCGCTCGTCGTCTCGAACTTCGAGATCGTCGCCTACCTCGAGCGGCAGGGCTGCAAGGGACACCCGCTCCACATCGGCGGCGGGCGGACCTTCCCGTTCGGGCACGTGAAGCTGACGATCGCGCACCACGGCTCGACCGGCCCGAACGGCGAGGCGCTCGGCGCGCCGTGCGGCGTCGTGCTGACGATGGGCGGGAAGAAGGTCTACCACGCCGGCGACACCGGCCTCTTCCTCGACATGAAATTGATAGGCGAGGCCTGGGGCCCGCTCGACGCCGCGCTGCTCCCGATCGGCGACAACTTCACGATGGACGTCGCCGACGCCGTGCGCGCCGCGTCGTTCCTCGGCGCCGCGGTCAACGTGCCGATGCACTACAACACCTTCGATCTGATCAAGGCCGACCCGGAGGATTTCCGCCGCAAGGTCGAGGCGGGCGGCGGGAAGGCGGTCGTCGTGCCCCCGGGCGGTTCGCTGACGCTGGAATAGCGGAGAGACGGGGAAGGGCGCCGCGCCGCCGCGGCGCCCGTTCCGCGGAATCGATCAGAGCCCGTGGATGCGGGTCAGCTCCGACGTCAGGTGGTCGAACGCCTCGTCCACGCTGTCCACGATCCGGAAGAGCTGCAGGTCCTCGCGGTTGATCACGCCCCACTCGGCGTAGACGTCCCAGTTGATCGCCTTCTCCCAGAACGCCTTGCCGTAGAGCACGACCGGCCGCTGCCGGCTCGCCTTGCGCGTCTGCAGGAGCGTCAGCACCTCGAACAGCTCGTCCATCGTGCCGAAGCCGCCGGGGAAGACGACGAGCGCGCGGCTCAGGTTCACGAACCAGAACTTGCGCATGAAGAAGTAATGGAACTCGAAGGCCAGCTCGCGCGAGACGTAGCCGTTGACCCCTTGCTCCATCGGCAGGCTGATCCCGAGCCCCATCGAGAGGCCGCGGGCGCGCGAGGCGCCGCGGTTCGCCGCCTCCATGATCCCGGGGCCGCCGCCGCTGCAGACGATGAAGCGGTGCTTGCCGTGGTTGAGCCCCTTCGACCAGAGGGTCATCCGGTAGGCCAGTTCCTCGGCCGCCTGGAAGGCCGCGGCGAGCCGGGGGTCTCCGGCGCCGTCCGCCTTCGCCCGAGCCGATCCGAAGAAGACGATCGTGTCCTCGACGTTCAGCCGCTCGAAGCGCGCGTCCGGCTCGAGGTACTCGGAGAGCAGGCGGATCACCCGCGCGTTCGGACTGGCGAGGAACTCGGAGTTCTTGTAGGCCTTGGAGATTCCCGTGAGCGGGGCGGGGTGGTCGGACATCGAGGCGCTTCCTCCGGGTGGTGGGGGGCGGAAGGGAGCGAATATAGGCGCAATCAGTCGCGTCCGGCCATCGACCGGACGCCCCGGGAGCGGCTAAACTGTCGCGAAGCGCACTCCGCGGGGGCCTTTTCCGCGGAGCGTGTATTGTTTTCGGCCACTCGCGGGACAATAGTTGTCCTAGGAGGCCCATGAGACTCGCCGACACGGCCGCCTCGGCGGCAACCGCCATCCTCGCGCATCTCTTCGCCGTCGATCCCGGACCGGCGCCGGAGAAGGCCGCGCTGTACTCGCGCGCGACGGCCCTCGCCTTCGACGCCTGCCGGCTCGGCCCGTGGGATGAACTGCGCGATCTGGCGGTGATCGCCCGCAACGACGCGCTCGCCGCGACGACCGCGGCGGACGTGCGGAAGGCGGCGCTCGGCTTTCTCGGCGTCCTCGAACAACCGCAGGCGGCGGAAGGTCTCGTCGCGGCCGCGCTGACGATGGAAGGGAACCCGTCCCCGGCGTTGGGCGCGCTGCTCGGCGCCGCCGGGCCGCAGGCGATCTGGGCGCTCTGCCAGCGGATCGCCGCCGAGCCGCCCTCGCCGAACATCGAGCGGCTGAAGGAATTCGCGGCCAGGCTCGGACAGGCGACGTGGCGCCGCGCGGCGGAGATCGCCCCGGCCTACGCCGAAAACGACGCGCTGGCCTTCCTGATGGTCGCGGCGACCCTGCCGCGGCGGCTGGCGCGCGAGACGATGCAGGCGCTCACCGTGCATCCGGACGCCAAGGTCCGCGCGATGACCAACGCGGTCCTGGCGGGGATGCGGGAGCCGGCGGAGGGGCAGGCGTGAGCCCGCAGACCGCCAGCCCCGCGCAGCAGCTCGTCCGCGTCCTCGCGCTGGCGCTGCAGGCGTGCCGCCTCTACCCGGCGGGCCATCCGCAGCGCAAGAACGCCGAGAACCGCGTCCGCCAGATCTGGGGCCCGTTCCTCGCGCAGGGGTACGAGGTCGTCATCGACTTCTACAACGCCGAGCTTCGTCTGGGCGGCGACCTGCCGGAGCGGATCTCGCCG
>JAJFTU010000016.1 GCA_021372775.1 bacterium
ACCGCGGGGGCGAGTTCGTCGTGGGCGCCGGCCGGCCGGAGGTTCTCGGAGAGGTCGCCGGCCGCGACCTTTTTCAGCGCGGAGACGACCGTCCGCAGCCGCTCGGCGAATCCGTCCAGCGCGCCCGCCAGGGCGCCGAACTCGTCGCCGGCGCCGAAGCGGAGGCGCACGTCGAGGCGTCCCTCGGAGAGCGCCTCGACCGCCTCCGTCGCCGCGGCGAGCCGCTCCGCGACGCCGCGCCCGAAGTACGCGCCGAGCGCCGCCGCGGCGGCCGCGCCGACGACGGCCGCGAGGACCGCGGCCAGCGGCGCGCGGCCGGCGCCGAGCGCCGCCGCGAGGACGGCGCCCGAGACGGCCACCCCCGCGCCGATGAGAGCGAAGCCAGCCGTGAACTTGCCCTTGAGCCCGGTCCGCCGTCCGCCGTCCATAGTGCGTCCCTCCGAGTTGTTGTTTCCCCAGATGCCGTTCCCCGGCGATCTGATCGGCACGAGGCGCAACTGCGATAAGGCCCGGAGACGAATTTTGCGGAAAAAGTGCAGACCGCTAACTGTATTAGACTGCGGCGTCAGCGGCCTTCGCCCGGTGCGTCGCGCCCCGGACGATGCGCCGCGTCAGCCGCGGCGGCCGATCCGCAGCGCCCCGCGACACGACCCGCCGGGCGCGGTTTTGAGGGTCCGTCCCTCGACTTCGCCGGCCAGCCGGCCGCCGGCGCTGATCTCGATCCCGCCCTGCACGCGGACGATCCCGCGGACCCGCCCTTCGACGCGCAGCCGCAGCGCGCGCCCCTCGGTCAGGGACGCCTCCGCCCCTTCGGCGACGATCAGGTCGCCGTGGAGGTCGATCGAGCCGTCGAACGCCCCGTGGAGGATGAGGAGGCCGCTTCCCCGCGCCTCGCCGCGCATCGTCGCGCCCCGCCCGAGTTGGGCGAAGCCGACCTCGGGGGCGTCGCCCCGCTTGCGCCGGACGAGCGGCACGAAGCTCAGCCCCGCGCCCTGACGGCCTGCGCCGCGGCGATCAGGATCGACGCCGCCTGCTCCGCGTCGGCCGCGGTCGTCTCGGGGCCGAGGCTCACCCGCACCAAGCCGCGCCGGTGGGCGTTCGGCAGGCCGACCGCCGCCGCGACCGGGCTGGGCGCCTCCCCGCCGGCGTGGCAGGCCGAACCGGCCGACACGGCGAGCCCGCGGCGGTCGCACTCCGCCGCCACTTCGGCGCCGGAGAGGTTCTTGAAGACGATCGCCGAGGTGTTCGGCAGGCGGGGCACGGTGAAGCCGAGCACGAGCGTCCCCTCGACCGCGTCGGCCACCGTCCGCTCCAAGCGGTCGCGCAGCGGGGCGAGCTTCGCCTCCGCGGCGAGCCGCGCGCGGAGTCCCGCGGCGGCCGCGCCGAAGCCGACGATCGAGGCCGCGGCCTCGGTCCCTTGCCGCCGCCCTTCTTCCTGTCCGCCGCCGAGGCAGAACGGCACGGGGAAGAGTTCCGGCCGCGCGATCAGCGCCCCGATCCCTTGCGGCCCGCCGATCTTGTGCGCGGAAATGGTCAGCAGATCGACGCCGAGCCGCTTGAACGAGAAGCCGACCTTGCCGAAGACCTGGACGGCGTCGGTGTGGACGAGCGCGCCCTTGCCCCGCGCCAGCTTCACGATCGCCGGGATGTTGTTGATCGTGCCGATCTCGTTCTGCGCGAGCATCACCGAGACGAGCGGCAGTTCGGCGCCCTCGAGCGCCTTGGCGACCTCGGCCGTCTCGACCTGCCCCTTGCGCGTCGCCTTGAGCGTGCGCAGCTCGACCAGGCCGCGCGAGGCGAGCCAGTGCGCCGTCTGCAGCGTCGAAGCGTGCTCCAGCGACCAGACGACGAGCGTCTTGACGAGCCCCGCGTCCACGAGGCCGCGGACGGCGAGGGCGTTCGCCTCGCTGCCGCCGGAGGCGAAGACGACGTCGGCCGGCGCCGCCCCCGCCGCCTCGGCGATTTCCGTCCGCGCCCGCTCGACCGCCGCGCGGGCGCGGCGCCCTTCGGAGTGCACCGACGAGGGGTTCCCCCACTCCTCGGCCCAGAAGCGCGCCACGGCCGCCGCGGTGCCGGGCGCCGGCGGGGCGCTCGCGTTGTGGTCGAAGTAGAGCCTCCGGCTCATCGCGTCGCCGCCTTGACGAGGCCGATCCGCACCGTCCGGCCGTCCACGTCGCACTCCTTCACGTCCGCGCCCGGCGCCGGCGGCGCCGCGCGGAGCTCCACCGCGAGCGTTTCGGCGGCGATCATCGCGCCGTGCTCGGCGACGACGCGCGCGACTTCCTCGTTCCCCTCGAACGTCAGCGCGATCCGCTGGGCGTAGTCGAGGTCGAGCTCCTTGCGCATCGTCTGGACCCGGTTGACCAGCTCGCGCGCCAGCCCCTCGCGGAGCAGCGCGTCGTCGAGGTCGGTCTCGAGGACGACGACGACCCGCGGCGACGACGCCGCGGCGTAGTGCTCGCGCGCGGCGAGGGAGATCGCGATCTCCTCCGGGCCGAGCTCGACCGCCGTCCCGTCGATCCGCAGCGTGACCTTCCCCTCGGCGTCCAGCTCGCGCCGCAGCGCCGCGGCGTCGGCCTTGCCGAGCGCCTGTTTGATCTTCGGCACGAGCGTCCCGTACTTCGGGCCGATCGCGCGGAAGTTCGGCTGCATCGACCAGTGGACGAAGGCGTCGGCGTCGCCGCCGAAGAGGACCTCCTTGACGTTCAGCTCGTCGGCGACGATCCCGGCGAGGCCGCGCAGCTCCGCCTCGCGCGACGGATCGGCGAGGAGGACGCGGGCGTGGGCCAGCGGCTGCCGGACGCGCAGCTTCTGCGCGCCGCGCGCGGCGAGGCCGAGCGACACGACCTCGCGCGCCAGCCCCATCGCCGAGGAGAGCGGCTCGTCGGCCCAGTCGGCCGGCGGCTCGAACCAGTCGGAGAGGTGGACGCTGTCCGGCCGCGCGCCGGGCCACGCGCCGCCGACCAGCGTGCGCCACGTGTGCTCGGCGAAGAACGGCGTGAACGGCGCGGCGAGGCGCGCCAGCGCGACGAGGACTTCCCAGAGGGTCCAGTAGGCGTCCTTCTTGTCCTGCTCGAAGCCGGGCGCCCAGAACCGCTCGCGCGAGCGGCGGACGTACCAGTTGGAGA
>JAJFTU010000017.1 GCA_021372775.1 bacterium
AGCCGCGGCGGGATCGTCCTCGGCGTCGAGCCGGACGCGGGGTACGAGCGGGACTTCGAGGACTTCGTCCCCGGCGCGACGCTCGTGCTCTACTCCGACGGGATCACCGAGGCGGAGACGAAGCGCGGCGGCTTCTTCGGCCTGGAGGCGCTGGAGCGGCTGCTGCGGAAGCACCACGACGCGAGCGCCGAGGGGCTCGTGGACATCGTCTTCGACGCGCTGGAGCGCCGCTGCGTCTCCCCGCGGCAGGACGACCAGACGCTCCTCGTCGTCAAGCGCGAGCCTCGCTGACCGGCGACGGGACGGTCGTCGCGCCGACGGGACGGCGAGATGGTCTTCGCGGGCGCGGCGTCTCCGCGGCGCGGCGCCTCTACTCGGCGGCGAGCGCGGCGCGGATCTTCGCCGCGCGGGCCGGACCGACCGCCGCGGCGAGCGCCTCGTCGCTCGCCTCACGCACCCCCTCGAGCGAGCCGAACTGCTGCAGCAGCCGCTTGGCGGTCGTCGGGCCGACGCCGGGAATCGTCGTCAGCGAGCTTTGGAACGTCCGCTTCGCGCGCGCGGCGCGGTGGTGCTTGATCGCGAAGCGGTGCGCCTCGTCGCGCACCTGCTGCACCAGCCGCAGCGCCGGATCGCGCCGCGGCAACAGGATCGAGTCCTCGCGCCCCTCGAGGAAGATCTCCTCCTCGCGCTTGGCCAGCGACATCACCGGCAGCGACGAGAGGCCGAGCTCGGCCAGCGCCTCCAGCGCCGCCGCAAGCTGCCCCTTCCCGCCGTCGATCAGCACGAGGTCCGGCAGCCGCCGCCCCTCGCGCTGCAGCCGCGCGTAGCGCCGCCCGACCACCTCGCGCATCGACTGGAAGTCGTCGTTACCTTGGGGAACGGTGCGCGGACGGAAGATCCGGTAGTCGCTCTTCTTCGGCCGCCCCCCCTCGAAGACGACGAGCGAGGCGCGCGGTTCGGTCCCCTGCAGGTGGCTGACGTCGAACCCCTCGATCCGGAACGGGACCTCGTCCAGCCCGAGCGCGTCGCGCAGCGCCTCCAGCGCCCCCACGCCGTGCACGTGCGGCGCGCGGAACCGCTCCTCGAAGGCGAGCCTGGCGTTCTTCGCCACGAGGTCGAGGAAGCCGCGCCGCTCCCCCTGCGTCGGCGCGCTGACGCGCACCCGTCCGCCGCGCCGCCCGCCGAGGAACTCCTCGATCAACGCCCCGTCCGACGGCGCGCGCGGCAGGACGATCTCCGGCGGCGGCGCCTCCTCGGCGTAGAACTGCGGCAGCACCTCGTCGTAGAACGTCTCCGGCGGCGGCGCGGGGTCGAAGGCGAACTCCCGCCGCCCGACGACCCGCCCCTCGCGCATCCGGAACAGTTCGAGCACCGCCTGGTCGTCCTCGCGGTGCTCGGCCCAGAAGTCGGCCGTCCCGCCGCCGCCGATCTCCATCCCCTGCCGCGAGGCCAGCGTGCGCAGCGAGGCGAGCATGTCCCGGTAGCGCGCCGCCTGCTCGAACTCGAGCCGCCCCGCGGCCTCGTTCATCCGCGCCTCGATCGACGCCTGCAGCTCCGCGTCGCGCCCCTCGAGGAACAGCCGCGCCTCGCGCACCCGCTCGGCGTAGACCGCGGGGTCGGCCTTCCCCGCGCACGGCGCGAGGCACTGGTCGAGGTGGTAGTAGAGGCAGGGGCGCTGCTT
>JAJFTU010000018.1 GCA_021372775.1 bacterium
GCGCCCCGCGGCGCCGCGTCCGCCCGCTCCGCTCCGGCGCGCCGCGCGCCTCCGCTCCGCGGGCGGACGCGAACGACGCCGGATGGACGCGGCGCGCGGCGCTCGAAGATTTCAATTTACAGAAGCGACGTTACGCTCCCCGGGCTAGTCGTTCTCCTCGTCGGGGTGTCGTCGAGTCTTGCGGGTGCAAAGAGGAGCGTCAAGGTGATCGATTCAGACGGCGAACGCTGTGTGAACTGCGCCACCGGTGAGTCCGCTGCCGAAGTACTGGAGGCTGCACGCCTCTCACGCGCTCTCGATCTTCGCGCGTGGCTTTCGGAGCACATGATTCAGTCACCGATGCTGCGGGCGCTCCCACCGGGCCCGGCCCGCGATTCGCGTCGGCAGTTTGCCGGCGAGGTCTCGCGTAAGGTGTGCCTTGCGACAGGTTTGGAAACGATCTGTTACGAGCATGTTCCTTGTCGCTTGTGGGACTGCTACAAGTCGTACATGTCTCGCTTCGACGCGAGCGGCCATCGGCTGTGGCGAACCAGAGTTCCGACGATGGATGTGCCCGTGGTCCCCTTCGTGCACAGTGGAAGCATTCTGTACCTGAGCAACGGTGAACGATCCGTCGCGCTGGTTGTAGTGCGGTACGATAACGGAGACGTCTTGGAGCAGATCGAGCTACCGGAGTCGCTCGGCCTTGTGGTCGCGGAGATGCGTCCTACATGTCCGGCCGCGGTCGTTGCGGACCGCGTAGTAATTCAGGGTTGGCGAAGGGGCAAGGAAGGCGTCGAAGTCTCGGACATCTTCGTTGTGGATGTCGGCCACTTGAGGCAGGACAACTGAGCAAGGCATCGGGAGTTTGTTCTTCTCTTTTTTGCGCCGCACAGCACCACCGCACACCACCGCGCCGGGATAGTGGCTCGCGACTTCCGACGCATCACCTCTAGTCCGTACCTCGACCGTCCAAGAGTGAGCCGGCGGGCGCGGAGCATGACGCGAGGGGGATCTCGTGCTTGGCCGTGGCCACTGCCGCGGTTTCCGCATCGCCGCCACCATCCACGCGACCGGATGAAGGTCCCGGTCCGGGGTATCCTGTCGAACGGTGCCGGTGAGGGTGGTCGGTCTCCGAGTCGAGCGAGCAAGACGAGGTGGGCCAGAGAGATGCAGGCTCAGATTCGGGAAGAGTCACCGTACGACCCGTTCGGGAACATGACCCGGCGGACGATCCTCTCGCCGGCGGGGCGCGGGACGACGGAGGCGCTAGCGCTCGCCTTCGAGCCGGGGGCGGTGCCGGGAATGACGCCCTCGGGCGACGGCTCCCCGAACCGGAACCGGATCGCCGCGCGCGCCCTCTACGACGGCTCCGGCAACGCCATCCTGGACAACGGCGCGCCGCGCGCCGCGCAGGATGTCGAGTATGACCTCGACGGCAACGCGGTCCGTCTGCCGGGGAAGCTGCGTCAGACCGTGGGCGCCTCGTGGGACGCGCTCGGCCGGATGACGACGTTCGTGGAAGGCGACCCGAAGACGGAGCTCGGCGCGCCGGCCGAGACC
>JAJFTU010000019.1 GCA_021372775.1 bacterium
CCGGGCTGGGAGTGCGTCGCCCGGATGCCGCCGATGGCGCACTTGTTGCTCCCTTGGCCGGGGCTCGCGAACTGATCCACGACCAGCGTCTTCAGCCCCTTCTCCGCGAGGAACATCGCGGTGGGCATGCCGACGCTGCCCGCCCCGACGACGATCGCGTCGTACGCAGCGGCGCTCATCACAGGCCTCCTTCGTGGGCGCCGGTCGCGTGGCGCTTCGGCACGTCGCGCGTCGGCCCCTCGCCGACGGCGACGCCGGCGAACGCGCCCAAGGGAACCTCGACGAAGAGCGGCCGGCGGGTCAGGCCGGTCACCTCGGACGCGGGAACACCCTCCTCGCGGAACAGCCGGAGGATCAGGTTGGGACAGGTCTTGCCGCCGCAGGCGCCCATGCCGGCCCGCGTGGCGGCCTTGATGTGGTTGACGTCCCGCACCCCTTCGCGGATCAGGGCGCGGATCTCGCCGGCGGTCACCCGCTCGCAGCGGCAGACGATCTCGTCGTCGGCGATGCGGGTCGCGGCCTCGGGCATCGCGTCGCCGACCCACGGCTCCTGCACCCTGATGCCGGCGATCAGCTTCGCCTGCTCGCGCGGCGCCTTCACCTTGACCAGCAGCGCGTGGTCGGCGAACTGCGGCGCGCGGACCTTGACCACCTCGACGTTGCCGAGCACGCCGCCCTCGGTGTCGAGCACCGTGACGACGTCCCCTTCCTTGATCGCCTCGCGCGTGAACTCGTAGGGGATCGTGACGGTCGGGTTCTCGGCGTCCTTGCGGTAATCGACCAGCGTGATCGCCAGCCCCGGGCAGACGGCGACGCACTTCTCGCAGGCGAGGCAGTCCTCGTTGACCGCGAAGGCCGGCAGGCCGCGGATGTCGTCCCCTTCGATGCGGATCGCGTGCTGCGGGCAGACCGACGTGCAGGGGTTGCAGGGGATTTCCTGCGAGCAGTGGAAGACCGGGAAGACCCCCGTCTCGTCCTCGGGGATGTCCTCGACGACCGCCGCGCCGGGGCGCGACTTCAGCACTTCCGCCGTCCGCAGCCACTCGGTCGGCGCCTCGCCGACGTCGCGGCCGAGCGCCTTGGCGATCTCGAGGCCGCGGATCCGGCCGGTGAACATCGCCGCGGAGGCCTCGGCGATCTCCTCGGCGTCGCCGGCCGCCCAGACCGGCACGCCGAACTCCTTCGCCTTGGCGAGGAACTCGTTGACCGGATCGAGCCCGACGGCGACGAGCACCGTGTCGCAGGCGAACGTCCGCTCGCTGCCCGGCACGGGGCGGAACCGCGCGTCCACCTCGGCGATCGTCACCGACTCGACTTCCTTCTCGCCGTTCGCCGAGACGACCGTGTGGGAGGTGTAGATCGGCACGCCCATCCGGACGAGCTTGTCCTTGTGGACCTTGTAGCCGCCGCACGCCGGCAGCGCCTCGCAGAGGCCGACGACCTGGATCCCGGCCTGCAGCGCGTGGTAGCCGGCGATCAGGCCGACGTTGCCGCCGCCGATGATGAACAGCCGCTCGCTGGCCCGGACGAGGTCGCGGTTGACGAGCGTCTGGAACGCGCCGGCGCCGTAGACGCCGGGGAGCGTGTTCCCCTTGAAGACGAGCGACTTCTCGCGCGCGCCGGAGGCGACGAGGAGCGCCTGCGGCTGCACGACGAAGTAGTGTCCCTCGCGCAGCACGCCGACCTTGCGGTCGGAGAAGACGGCGACGACGGTGCTGCGGGTCCAGACCCGCACGTTCTCGAACGCGCGGACCTCGGCCTCCAGCTTCGCGGCGATGTCCACGCCGCGCGTGCCGGCGTGGCAGGCGTCGATCGAGCCGAAGAACTTGTGCGTCTGGAGCACCAGCTTGCCGCCCAGCCGCTCCTTGTCGTCCACGAGGATCGTGCGGACCCCCGCGCGGCCGAGTTCGATCGCCGCGGCGAGGCCGGAGGGGCCGCCGCCGATGATCAGGCACTCGGTCTCGATCGTCTCGATCGGCGCGGTCGGCAGCGCGCGGTCGGCCGCCGGGATCGACGGAAGCCCTTCCAGCGGCTCGACGACGAGGCCCGGCTCGACCGGCGTCATGCAGGCCTTCACCGGCAGGCCGCCGGCGATCACCGTGCACTGGGCGCACTGGCCGTTGGCGCAGAAGATCCCTTGCGGGGCGCCGTCCTTGTGGTGGTGTCCGAAGGTGCGGACGCCGTTCGCGAACAGCGCCGAGGCGATCGTCTCTCCCGGGCGGGACTTGAACTTCTGGCCCCGCCACGTGAACTCGACCGGCTCGTAGTCGGGCACGGGCAGAATCGGGTGCTCTTTGACGCGGAATTCAGCCATGTGGCCGCTCCTCGGGGCGCGTGGCCGGTGGCGCGTGCGGCTCTCGTGAGGACCGCTGCGGACCGATTGGGCGAACAAGCGGGCAAGCGGGATGGGGG
>JAJFTU010000020.1 GCA_021372775.1 bacterium
ACAGCCTGCGGCGCGGCGAAACGGCGCCGCCGGAGTGGGCGTCGTCGTTCGACGCCGCCGCGGCGCGCGCGGCGGAGGACCGCGACCTCGATTTCCTCGAGGGCGCGCTCGCCGGCGAGGCGGGGCGGACGGCGCATCCGACGCCCGACCACTACCTGCCGCTGCTCTACGTCGTCGGCGCCGCGGCGGACGGCGAGCGCCCGACGTGGCCGATCGTCGGCTTCGACATGTCGTCCCTCTCGATGCGCGCCGCGCTCTTCGGCTGAGGCGCGCCGCGCCGGACCGCGGGGAACGGAACGATGGCCTTGGGTTCGTTCGTCGATCAGCTCGGCCGCGCGGTCGCGCTCGACGCGCCGGCGCGGCGCGTCGTCTCGCTCGTTCCCTCGCACACCGAGCTGCTCGCGGAACTCGGCCTCGACGCGGAGGTCGTGGGGATCACCGACTACTGCGTCCGCCCGGCCGATTGGCGCGGGCGCAAGGCGCGCGTCGGCGGGCCGAAGCGGATCGACGCGGCGCGGATCGACGCGCTCGCCCCGGACCTCGTTCTCGCCGACAAGGAGGAGAACGACCGCGCGCAGGTCGAGGCGCTCGCGCGGCGCCGCGCGGTCTGGACGAGCGACGTGCGCTCGCTCGACGACGCGCTGGCGATGATCGGGCTGCTCGGCCCGCTCGTCGGCCGCGCGGCGCGGGCCGACGCGCTGGCGGCGGAGATCGCCGCCCGCTTCGCGGCGCTCGCCGCGCGCCGCGCCTCGCGGGACGCCCGGCCGCGCCGGACCGCCTACCTCGTCTGGCGCGGGCCGCTGATGGCCGCGGCGGCGGGGACGTTCATCGACGCCATGCTGCGCGCCTGCGGCCTCGTCAACGTCTTCGACGCCGCGCGCGGGCGGTATCCGGCGATCGCGCCGGAGGAGCTGCGCGCCGCGGCGCCGGAGGTGATCCTCCTCCCCTCCGAGCCGTATCCGTTCGCGGAGGCCGACGCGGCGGAGTTCCGCGCCCTCTGCCCCGGCGCCGCGACGCTCGCGGTGGACGGCGAGATGTTCTGCTGGCCGGGGGCGCGGCTGCTGCGCGCGCCGGCGTACTTCGAGGACCTTCTCGCCGCCCTTTGACCGCGGGACGCCGCGCGCGGAAGATCGACCGGCGCGGCGCGGCCCGCGCCGAGGAGGTTTCGCGATGCGCCGAATCGATCCCGCCGACCTGACGGTCCGTCCCTTCCAGATCCTCGACCGCGAGTGGGCGCTGCTTGCCTCGGGCGCCGAGCGGCCGAACCTGATGACCGTTTCGTGGGGCGGCCTGGGGACGCTCTGGGAGCGGCCGATGGTGACGGTCTACGTGCGGCCGACCCGCTACACGTTCAGCCTTCTCGCCGAACGCCCCGAGTTCACGCTGAACTTCATGCCCGCGTCGGCGCGCCCGGCGCTGTCGCTGTGCGGCACGCGCTCCGGGCGCGACCTCGACAAGTGGAAGGCGACGGGGCTGGCGCCTGAGGCGTCCGCGACGATCGCCGCGCCGCGCGTCGCCGGCGCGCGTCTCGCCTTCGAATGTCGCGTCGTGGCCTCGCTCGACTTCGATCCGCAGCGCTTCCTCGACCGGAACATCGAGAGGCTCTACCCGAACCGCGACTACCACCGCGTGATGTTCGGCGAGCTCCTCGCGGCGTGGGAAGCGGAGGACGCCTGACCGCCCGCGCCCCGTTCCGCGCGGCCGCGCGCTGGCACGGTTGATGCTCCTTCCCGTGACGTTCCCGCGCGGCCCGCGCCGCGACGGGGCCGAAACGGTCCGGTCCCGGCAACTTTTTCCGGGTCGAGGCCGCGGGCGGGAAGGAGAAGGCCATGGCGGTGTCGGGAGTCTCGTCGCTGGGCAGCCTCGTCTCTTCGTCGGACTGGCGGACCGAGGCGCTGTCGAAACTGAAGCAGCTCGTCGAGCAGGCGGCGAAGAAGTCGGCGGACGGGACCGCGGCCTCCTCGGCGAAGACCGGCGCCGACATCGCGACGATCAGCGAGGCGCTGCTCGGCGACGGCTCGACGTTGTTCGACGCGCTGAACGGCCAGAGCTCCGGCGACGGCTCGTCGGTCGGCCTGAGCGACCTCTTCTCCGTGCTGGAGAAGCTGAGCCCCGACTCGTCGTCGAAGTCGGCCTCCTCGACGAGCGGCGCGACGTCCGACAGCGCGGCGTTCAGCGAGGCGGCCCTTTCGGCGTCGAGCGACCTCTTCGACCTGCTGTCCTCCTCGGGTTCCTCTTCGTCGTCGTCTTCCTCTTCGTTCGCCGAGATGATCTCCGCCGCGCTCGCCAAGCGCGGCCTCGACGTTTCGGCGTAGCCCGACCGCCCGGCGTCGACGCGCCGCGCCGCGCGCGCGGCGCCGCGCCGCTCAGGGAACGACCGTCACGCGTTCGATCCGCGCCCCCAACTCGAGCGAGTCGAACAGCGCCAGCGCCCGCTCCGGATCCTCGAGCTCGCCGACGCGCGTGTAGCGGCCGGTGAGATGAGGCGCGGCGTTGGTCGCGACGAAGAACTGGCTGCCGCCGGTGTCCTTGCCGGAAAGGGCCATTCCGACGCTGCCCGGGCCGTAGAACGCGAGGCTGTCCTCGCAGCGCACCGTGTATCCCGGGCCGCCGTCCATCGTGTCGTAGGGGCTCCCCATCTGCACGACGAAGTCGGGCACGACGCGCGGCGCGAGGCGGCCGTCGAAGAAGCCGCGCTTCGCCAGCCGCGCGAGGTCGGCGACGTTGATCGGCGCGTTCGTCGGATCGAGCCGCAGCGTCGCCCGCCTCCCGCCGGAAAACTCGATCCGCAGCCGCACCGGCGCGCCGCGCGCGAGGAGCCGCTCCGCCTCGGCGAGCAGCGCCTCGTCCTCCGCCGTCGGCGCGGGAGCGGCGGGCCACGGCGCGGCCGGATCGAGCTTCAGCAGTTCGCGCCGCGCGTCGAGCCGGGCCGTCCAGCAGGGATGGTCGTAGAAGCGGCGCAGCAGTTCGCGGCGCCGCTCGACCGGCACGTCCCACTTCTCGAGCGCCGGCAGCAGCACCTGCACGCCGTCGTACTCCTCGACGCGCCAAAGCGTCTTCACCAGCGGCTCCAGATCGGCCGGCGCCGCGGACAGGTCGTCGATCGCCGCGGCCCGCGCGGCCGGATCGCTCCCGGCGAGCAGGCGCCCGCGCAGCGCGTCGGCGGCGCGCGGATCGAGACGCCGCAGGCCCGGCAGCAGCGCGGCCTGCTCGATCGGCGCCGCGGCCCGCGCGGCCAGCTCCGCGGCGAGCGCCGCGCGCGCGGCTTCCGGTTCGCCGGCGCGGAGCTTGGCGACGGCGCCGAGCGCGGCCAGCCGCACGGGCGCGTCCCAGCGCGGCCATCCGTCGAGGCGGAAGTCGCGCGCCTCCGCGCCGTCCTGCGGCAGGCCGTCGAAGAGGCGCGCCAGCAGGTTCCGCGCGAAGACGGCGTCGCCGAGCGGCGCGTCCTTCATTCCCAGCGCGCGGAGCGGCAGCGGCGCCGCGGCGGCGGCGGGATCGCCGGCGAACCAGCGCGAGACGCGGTCGAGCAGTTCGCGGTGGAGCGTCGCCCTCCTCTCCCACGGCCCGCGGTTCCAGGCGTCGAGCAGCGCGAGCGCGTTGGAGGGCGTCGCCTCGAGCGGCGGCAGCAGCTCCCGTTCGACGCCGGCGAGGACGAGCCGCAGCCGCGCCGCCTGCGCGCGCGTCGGATCGACCTTGCCCGCTCGGGCCAGCGCGTCGAGGAACGCGCGCAGGCCGCGGTCCACGACGCCGCCGTTCAGGCGCGCCGCCGCGACCGCCGCCTCGAGGTGCAGCGGCCGCGGCCACGCCGCCGCGTCGCGCTCGCCGAGGCCGCGCAGCGCGTCGAGCGCGCGCGGGCTCTTCAGCCGGTTGAGCATGAACAGCGCGGCGAACCGTTCTTCCGGCGCGCGTGCCGCCGCGGCCTTCGCCTCCCAGACGGCGACCGTCGGCGTCTCGAGCTCCGGCGGCAAGAGCGACGGCGCGCCCGGCGCGCCGATCCGCGCAAGCGCGAGATCGAGCCGCGCCCGGTCGGCCGGCGGCATCGCGGCCCGCTCCGCGGCGGAGACGACCGGCGGGCGTCGGCGCCATTCGGCGTGCAGCGCGTCCTGAGGCGTGAAGCGCGGGGCGGGGACGACGGCGAGCGGCAGGGCGAGCAGAAGCGGGAGCATCGCGACCTCCAGAGGCTGTCGCGATTGTAGCCGCGGCCGTTCGCCTTCGTCCCGAGGCTCCGCGCCCGTCGCGAGCGGGACGCGCCGGCGAACCTTCGCCTTGCGAAACTCCGCGCGGAGTGTTGACTTAACCCGACCGTCGCGGCCCGCGGGCCTCGGCGACGGCTCGGGACGAACCCGCGAGGACGAGATGGCGACGAGCGACGAAGACGACCGGACCGGCGAGCGCGCGCCGGTCGCGTGGCTGGCCCAACGGCTCTTCGCCGCGATCGGCCAGATCCACCTCGACGCCGCGGTGCCGTTCGACCCGGCGTGGTTCCCGCTGTTCCGCCTGCTCGAGGGGGACGGAAGCGTCCGCCTCTCCGGCCTCGGTCGGACGCTCGGCGTCGGCGACGCCGCGGCGCGGCGGATGGTGGCGCGCCTCGAGGAGCTCGATCTGGTCGCCGTGCGCGCCTCGGCCGACGACCGGCGCGCGCGCGCCGTCTCGCTGACGAAGGCGGGGCGGGCGATCCAGCGCCAGATCCACGGCCTCGGCGACCTGCTGCGCGAGTTGATCCCCGCGGCGGCGCGGCGCCCCGAAGAGGCGCTCGCGCTGGTGGAGATGTTCGAGCGTCCGCCGGCGCCGGCGGACGACGAAGCGCGCGGCGCGGACGACCCCGACGTCGCGCCGGTCGCCGCGGCGGAACTGCCGCAGGCGGCCGCGTCGCTGGCCGCAGGCGAGGCGCTGCCGATGCTGCTCGAGGGGCCGCAGAAGCGCGCGCCGCGCCTCGCGGCGTGGGCGCTGCGGCGCGAAGGGGAACTGCAGGGGCTCCTCGCCGTCGCCGCGCGCGGCGCCGAGGACCGCATCGTGGCGCTGCGGTTCGACGCGTGGCGGTTCGACGTCGCGCGGCGGCTCGTGGCCGCGTGGGCGCGCGAGCGCGGGGCGCGGCGCAGCCTCGTCGTGCGGGTGCCGGCGGGCGACGCACTCTGGGTCGAGAGGCTGGAAAGCTGCGGCTTCGCGACCCAGACGATCTTCTTCCACGTCCGCGGACGGCGACAGCTCAAGATGGTTTGGGCGCCGTTCGGCGGCGACGGGTACGGGAGTCAGGAATGAGCGACGAGACGATCTTCAAATACGGCGTGGACCACATGACGGTGGCCACGGCGCTTCATCTTGCGCGCGGCGAACGCCGCGGAACCCTCACCGCCGAAGCCCGCGAGCGGATGGCCGCGAGCCGGCGCCGCGTCGAGGAACTGGCCGCCGGCGAGGCGGCGGTCTACGGCGTCAACACCGGATTCGGCCCGCTCTGCACCAGCCGCATCTCCCCCGAGGACACGCGGCAGCTGCAGCTCAACCTGCTGATGAGCCACAGCTGCGGCATGGGGGCGCCGGTCGCGCCGCTCGTCTCGCGGCTGATGCTTGTCCTAAAGGCGCACGCCCTCTGCCAAGGGCACTCCGGCGTCGCCGTGGCGACGGTCGAGCGGATCCTCTGGCACCTCGAGAACGACGTCGTGCCGGTCGTGCCGAGCCAGGGAAGCGTCGGCGCCTCGGGCGACCTCGCCCCGCTCTCGCATCTCTTCCTGCCGCTCGTCGGCCTCGGCAAGGTCTGGGACGGCGAGACGCAGCGTCCGGCCGGCGAGGCCCTCGCCGCGCGCGGCGTCGCGCCGATCGACCTCGGTCCGAAGGAAGCGCTGGGGCTGATCAACGGCACGCAGTTCATCGCCGCGCACGCCACGCTCGCCGCGGCGCGCCTCCACGCCTGCCTCGAAACGGCGGACATCGCCGGCGCGATGTCGCTAGAGGCGTTCGCCGGCACGGCGCGCCCGTTCGGCGCCGACCTGCACGAAGTGCGCCCGCACGAAGGGATCCGCCACGTCGCCTCGCACCTCGCGGCGCTGCTCCGCGGCTCGCAGATGTGCGCCGCGCACGCCCACTGCGGCCGCGTGCAGGATCCGTACTCGCTGCGCTGCATGCCGCAGATCCACGGCGCCTCGCGGCAGGCGTGGCGCCACTTCCGCGACGTGCTGGAGGTCGAGCTCAACTCGGTCACCGACAACCCGGTGATCCTCGCAACGGGCGAGGCGGTCAGCGGCGGCCACTTCCACGGCCAGCCGCTCGCGCTGCCGATCGACTACGCCACGCTCGCCGCGGCGGAGCTGGGGAACGTCTCCGACCGGCGCGTCTACCTGATGCTGTTCGGCGACGGCGGCAAGCTCCCGCGGCTGCTGCTCGAGGAAACCGGGCTGCAGTCGGGCTACATGATTCCGCAGTACGTCTCCGCGGCGCTCGTCAGCGAGAACAAGACCCTCTGCTTCCCGGCGAGCGCCGACAGCGTGCCGACCTCGCTCGGGCAGGAGGACCACGTCAGCATGGGCTCGATCGGCGGCCGCAAGCTGAACCGCGTGATCGACAACCTCCAGCGGATCCTCGCCGTCGAGCTGGTCTGCGCGGCGCAGGGGATGGAGTTCCGCCGCCCGCTGCGCAGCACGCCGGCGCTCGAGGCGGTCCACGCCCGGCTGCGCGAGGCGGTGCCGTTCTCGACGAAGGACCACGTGCTCTCCGACGACCTCGCCGCCGCCGAGACGCTGGTGCGCGACGGCTCGCTGCTCGCCGCGGCCCGCAAGGCGGCGCCTTCTGACGAGGGCGTGCTCTTCGCCGAGGAGTTCGCGCTGCGCTGAGCCGCGCTGCCGAGGCGAACCGGCGCATCATGGGCGCGACGGTTTTCCGCCGCGCCCGCCCGCCGCGCGCGGCGCGCCGAAGGGGCCCCGCGATGGACGAACGACCGACGACGGAAGCGGCCGGAGCCGCCGCGTGGAGCCGCCGCGCGGCCGATCCGTGGACCGGGCGGATCGACGATCCGCACGATCCGCTGGCGCGGCGTTGGCACCAGGTCGTCGAGCCGTGGCCTCTCGACGCGCCGCTTCCCGCCGCGGGGGCGAAGGCGGTCTGCCTCGTCGGCTTCCCGACCGACGAAGGGGTGCGCCGCAACCAAGGCCGGCCCGGGGCGGCCGCCGCGCCGGGACTGATCCGCCGCGGCCTCGCCAACCTGCCCTGCCTCTTCGACGACAAGCTGCGCCTGCTCGACCTCGGCGACGTGACGACCGTCGGCGGGGACCTCGAGGGGGCGCACGAA
>JAJFTU010000021.1 GCA_021372775.1 bacterium
GGCGCTTGACGGCTCGCGCTTTGGCCCTACCATAACCACGCGCCGGCGACGGCGGGCAAGTGTGGTGGGCGTAGCTCAGCTGGTAGAGTCCCTGGCTGTGGACCAGGTTGTCGTGGGTTCAAATCCCATCGCCCACCCCAAAAATACTTGCCCCCCCGCAGCGCTGGGGTATTATGTCGCGGCCGCGCGAGACCGTACGTCTTCCGCGGCGGACAACATGGGCCGCTAGCTCAACTGGCAGAGCAGCAGACTCTTAATCTGCGGGTTCGGGGTTCAAGTCCCCGGCGGCTCACCAACTTGGAACCCCCTTCGCCCTCTTTCGCCCCCTCGAGTCCCGCGGGCGAAAGCGCTCCCCCGAACTTCCGAACGACCGCCAGCTCCTCGCTGTTGACGCCGAGGTAGCGCATCGTCGTCGAGACGTCCTTGTGGCCGAGGAGCTGCCGGACCGCGTCGAGCTCGAGTCCGCGCTCGAGCAGCCGGCTGGCGAAGCGCCGGCGGAGCGCGTGCAGATGCGGGGCGTGGCCGACGGCGCCGATCCAGTGCCCGCGCACGACGCCGACGACGCTCTCGGGACTCGCGAGGCCGAGCAGGCGGTCCCCGCCCCGCCGCGACGCCGCGAGCCGTTCCAGCGCGTCCCAGGCGCGCGCGGTGAAGCACGGGACGAGCCGCGCGGCCCCCGACTTCGGCTGGTCCGCGTCGAGGTCCCGCACCGGCAGCCGCAGGGCGGGGAACGGGCGGCGCACGAGATCCTCCGCGCGGGCCCGCACCATCTCGCCGCGGCGGAGGCCGAGGTCGCCGCCCATGAGCACGACGGCGCGGACGCGGTCGTCCTCGGTCGCGAGCAGCCGGGCCATCTCCTCCTCGCCGGCGACCTCGACGACCGTCGGGCGCTTGATCTCGGGCAGGACGACGTCGAGCGGGCGCCTCGCGATCAGGCCGACCTCGACGGCGTGGTCGAGCAGGAGCTTCACCATGAGGAGCCGGTGCTTCCGCGTCTGCGGCGCCAGCCCGGCGAGCGTCGCCTTGAAGCCGGCGAGGTCGCGGACGGACGCCCGCGCGACCTCCCTCGGCCCCCAGTACGCCGCGACGCGCTTCAGCTCCCGCGCGTACTCCTTGAGCGTCGACGAGCGCAGGCCGCGCTCGCGCTTCGCCCAGGCGAGGAACTTCGGGATCAGGTCGGCGAACGTCAGCGCGGGCTTCGTCATGGGCCTTAAGCTACGGCGAGGCGCGCGGGACGGCGGGCCCCGTTCAGGCGGCCTTGCGCCGCGTCGCCGCGAACAGCCGGACGCGGAACGCCTCGTCGCGGCAGTCGACGTTGCGGCGGGCGCCGTTGCAGCTCCGGCAGAGCGCCTGGAGCGACCAGGGGAAGTTCGCGGAGCCCCCGCGGGCGAGGTCGACGACGTGGTCGATCTCCAGCGCGCCCGTCGCGCCGCAGCGGCAGCAGCGGCCCCCGGCGAGCGTCAGGACCGCCGCGACATCCTCGGCGGAGACGAGTCCCGGCCGTCCGTAGCGGGCGGCCTTCGCGTTGGCGCGGCGGGCGGCGTCGGCCGCCTTGACGCGCTCGGGATGGGCGCGGCGGTAGGTTTCCGCGTAGCCGGCCCAGGCGTCCTTGTGTTCTGAGTACCAGCGGCGGCGGCGCCCGCGCTCGGCGTCGGGGCGCTCGGCGCGGCGCTTCGCGGCGTAGCGCCGGTTGCAGGCGCGGCAGTACGGCTTCCGCCCGTCGCGAGACCTAGCGTCGCGCGGGAACTCGTCGAGCGGATGAACGGCGCCGCAGCGCGTGCAGGTCTTCTCCATTTGGGTATCCGTTCCCGCGCGAACGTCGGTTCGCGCGCAAGAAGAGAGACGGGGCCGAACGACGGACGACGCCGGGGCGCAGCGGCCCCCGCCGCCGGTCCGACTCTTCCTAAAATCGGTCCGACCGGCGGTCAAGGCGCAACTCGCAAGATGATCGGCGCCGGCATCGACGCCGGCGCCCGCGGACCGCTCCTTAGTCTTCAGTCCTCGTCCGGCGCCTCGTCGGCGACCTCGTCCTCGTCCTCGTCGTCGGGGGCGAAGCCGTCGAGCAGCTCGTCGGGGGCGCCGACGAACTGCTCGATCAGGCGCGCGCCGTCGACGCCGGGGCCCAAGCCGCGCCGCGTCGCCGCGTCGAGCTCGGTCGCGAGCGTGAGCAGGTCGTCGTTGACCCGCTCGCGGAGGCGGCCGAAGACGTCGGCGGGGACGGACTCCTGCACGGTCCCGTCGGCGGTGAGCGGGTCGAGCCGCTCCGCCTCGAGCAGGAGCACGGCGAGCCGCTCGACGGCGTCCCGGACGGCGGGCTCCGCCAGGACGCCGGCGGCGATCGCGACCAGCCCCTCGCCGGCCCTCCGGAGCGCCTTCTGGGAACGCGGGCCGAGGGATCTCCGGAGCGGGGCCAGATCGACCGACGGGTCCTCGAGGGGGCTGCGCGGCGGCCGGCCGTCGAAGGCCGCTCTGGCGAGCTCGCGGGCGACCCCGGGAAGGGCGTCGGCCAGCGCGTCGCGGAGCATCGGGGCGTCGTCGACGCCGGGAAAGGCGTAGAGCGGCAGCCGCCGTCCCGCAAGCAGGCGGACGACGACTTCGGCCCCGATCCCGCGGCCCTCGGCCCGGCGCCGCCGGCGCTCTTCTGCCAGCTCCGCGTCGGTCGGCGCCCGCTTCGGCCGCCTCATCGGGCGCCTCCGTTCCCGGCGAAACGTTCCGCGGCCGCCGTCCGGCCGGCGCGGCCGCGGCCGATGATCGGCGGCCGGCGGGCTTCGATCTCGAGTTCGTAGTCGGCCAAGACCGCGGCCGCGAAGATGCGGAGCTCCCGCCACCGCGGCAGGCCGACGGACTGCCGGACGACCTGGTCGACGAGGGCCGGCGAAAGCTCTTCGCGGCGCTCGAGCATCGCGCCGAGGCGGTCGACGGCGCAGGCGAGTCCCCGTTCGGCGTGGAGGTCCGCCGCCAGCCGGAGGAGCGCCCGGCCGGCCTCCTCGGCGACGCGGAGGTCCGGCTCCGCGTCGAAGGCGTCCGCGAGGGTCCGCCGCGCCTCCGGGCAGCGGTCCAGGACCCCGCCCGCGTCCCGCCCCTCGTTGGCGGCGCGGAAGAGCTCGCCGGCGATCTGCGGGAGGGCGGCCCGCAGCGCCTCCAGGCCCCTCCGGGGCGCGCCCTTCCGCCGGAGGGCCGGCAGAAAGTCTCCGCCCAGCAACCGCTCGGCCAAGTGCGCCCCGGCGGCCGCCGAAGCCTCCGCCCTGCCGATCCGCACGACGTCGATAATGGCCCTCATCCCCGGTACCCGTGGCCGGCTCGCGGGTCGTGGTTCCGCAGCCGACGCCTCTCGTCTCCCGAAAGAAAAAATACGACCCGGCCCGTCGCCTGCAGCTGATAAATAATGTAAAAAAACGACTTCCTTCCCACGTCATTTACCACGACGGAAACCACGTCGCCGTTTAAGGGGCCTGGGAGGCTCCGTAAGCCGTCCGACGGCCGCGGACGACCGGATGCTCGGGCGCGGGCCTGCGGCGCCTCCTGGCGGCTCCTGGGGGCCTTAAACGGGCAGCCGTGGGACCGGCAGGTCCGGGCGTCGTCAGGCGGCCAACCGGAGGGCGTCGACGAGGGCCGCGACCCGCTCCGGGGGGAGGCCGTCGACGAACTCGCGGGCGGCCGGCGTGAGCTCGTCGCGGCGGAACTCCAAGACGTCGGCCAGCCGGAGTTCGGAGGCCGGACGGCTGACGTCGAGGCTGACGATGCGGCAGGTCGTGGCCACACCGCGGCGGCGGTCGGGGCTGGCGGTCATCTCGACCAGCCCCAGGCTGACCAGTTCCTCCCGGATCCGGGCGAGGGTCGACTTGCCCCGGACGCCGGTGACCACGCTCAGCCACGCGCGGCTGAGGACGACCTCCTGCCCGACCTCGCGGCGCTCGCGGAGGGCGACCAAAACTTTCGAGACGTGTTTGGCCGTCGCTCGGGGAAGGCCCAGTTCGGCCAGGGCCTCGAGGTCGGCGGGGTCGGGCTCGACGGCCGGGCCGCGGCGCTTGGCCGGGTGCCGCTCCCGCCAGCGGTAGACGTCGATGACGCTCCGTGCCAGGTCGCGGAGGACCGCCCCGGGGTTCCGGTCGAGGTCGGCGGAGGACCCGGCCGGCCTCTCCAAGAGCCAGGACCAGATCCGGCCGAGGGTCTCCGCCGGCTTCCAGCCGGCCGTGCGGGCGCGGTGGACCAGGTCGAGGCAGGCCTTCCGGCGGGTGCCGGGGACCAGCTCGGCCGGGCCGAGTCCCTCGACGAGGAGCGCCGTTTCGTGCCGGGTTTTGCTCGAATTTCCGGGGTCCTCGGCGGAAGGGGACCAAGAGCCAAGTACAGCGTTTTCAAGGAGTTCGTTGATCTGGTCCCTCCCGTCGGAGCCGGAATGGGACCCCAGGTATTGGTTCCTCCCCCGCTGCCCTTGGGGGCCGGAGGGAGTCGATGCAGACGGGGCCTTGTACCGCTTGGGGGAGTCGGGGGAGGCCGCCCCCCCAGAGGGGCGGCCGACCTGGCGGCGGGTCTGCTTCGACAGCTGGATCAGGCGTTCCATCCGGTTCGGCCGGAGCTCCAGGTACCGGTCGAAGGCCTCGGCTCCGGCCAGGGCGGAGTCGATCGGGTCCAGCCGCTCGGCGGACCCCTCGAAGAGGACCGCGGCGCCCGCCCCCCAACTGAACGGCAGCCCGCACAGCGACCTCCGGCCGGTCCGGACGACATCGACGGTCTCCTCCGAGGAGACCAGGTTCTGCCGGACGAGCAGCCGCGACACGGTGTTACGGGCGAGATCGGCGCCGACCTCCTTGGCCAGGGGGATCAAGACGCGGTAACCGCGCGGCGTCCGCTCGACGTGGAGCCGCACGCGGAGCGCCTTGAGCCGCCGGACCAAGGCCCAGGCGGCCTCGAGCTGCGCGGCGCGCTCGTCCTCGCCGACGGCGTGGCCGTCAAGGTCCAGGACGACGTCCTGCACCCTCGAGGGTCCCTTGACCGCCAGGCGTCCGCTCTCCCAGCCCGCCTCGACGGCCCGGCGGACGTCGTCGAGCGAGGTCGACCGGCGGAAGTTGCCGGACCAGGTGGTCCGGCCGTCCGGCTGGAGGGCGCCCCAGATGTGGCGGCCGTCGGGATCGACGAACCTCCGGAAGAACTCCTCGACCTGCGATTGGGACCAGGCGGGGGCCGCCGGTCGGGCGGCCCCCTTGCGGAGATGGCGACGCTTGTCAGCTTCCGGCCCCCGCGGCTTGCGGGGCGGGCGGGGGCTCTCGGTGGGGCGCGGGGCGGCGGACATTACGGACCTCACTGAGCGGAGTAACTCCCGCCGATGAGGCGGGACATGGTCGAGCGGCTGGTTCCGAGGCGCCGGGCGAGTTCGGCGACCGTGACTTCCCCCGAGAGGACTCGCCGCCGAAGTTCCTTAAGATCGCCCGAGGTCAGCCGCAAGCGTTCCAATACCCCCTCGGAGACCGGCCTGCGGCGGCAGACGCGGGGGGAGGAGCGTCGAACGGTACCGGGGAGTCGGGAGGCGCGGCGGGCCGCCTCCCTTCCCTCGAGGGCCCGCTGGTCAGCCTCGGTCCAGTCCGGACAGCGCTGGACGGTGACGGGCGCGGTCACGCGACCTCCGGCTGGCCCTTGGACGCGGAGATCACGTTGCGCGAACGCCGCTTGGGCCGGGGGAAATGGCGCCCGGAGCGGACGGCCCGGCGGCGGATCGCGCGGACGGTGCAGACCGGGACCGCGAGCCGGTCGGCGACGACCTCGCAGCAAGCCCCGGCGGCCAGCTCGTCTTCGACGGCTTCGGGCGTCGTTCCGAAGCCCCGCAGGCGGTTGGCGATGGCGTCGAGGGCGTTATCCCGCGGAGTTCCGGAGACAAGGTTGGAGCGGCGGTTGTTGAGGCCGCAGTCGTCGATGTGGCGGACCTGTTCGCTGGGGTCGGTCGCGCCAAGAACCCACCGGTGCAGGTACCACGATTTGACCTTTCCGTCCGAAGAGTCAACGATTTGGCAGTAGAGCCGCGGCCGGTCATGGAGGCCGCGGCGGTGCCGGCAGCGGCTGCTGTCGAAAATCCGGATGCTGCGGCGGCCGGCCCCCTCCTCGATCCAGCGGGAGAGGCGGTCGGCGTCGGCGAGGTCCAGAAGCACCCGGTGCTCCGCCCCCGCGTTTCCGCGGCAGTAGAGCGAAATGGCGGCGTAAGTGCATCCTCCGTCGATGATGGTTTCGATGCGGTCGGAGAACGGGCGGCGGTCCGTGCGGCGGGCGGCGTGGGTCCAACGGGGGGCGGTCGTGACAGGTTTCATGTCATTTCCTTTCGGCCGGTTCGGCCTGTGACTCGGCGGGCGGTCCATTAGTCCCCGTCCGTCACCAGATAGTATGTTCGGGCGAAAACCTGACGCACCGGCCCGCCAGCGGCCCCGAAAACCCCGTCCGTTTCACCCCGTGCAGGCGTCCGTCGAACATACTCTAAGGTGATGGAACGGAACGACTTACCGTCCGGCGTGGCCGTCACCAACTGCCCGCCGTGGACCTCCCAAGACCAAGAAAACCTCGACCGCGAGGCGCGCTATCGCAAAATTTGCGCCCTCGATGTCTATTCGCCCGGCGCGGCCCTGAACAGCGACCAGGTCGCCGAGTGCCGCCGTCTGCGCCGGCTGGATCCGCTCCACTGGAGCATCCGGCGCCTGGCCGCGCGGTTCGAGTGCGGAATCGCGTCGGTCTGCAGGGTCCTGGACCCGAACACGATCGCGCCGGCCCGTCCGCCGTCGCGTGCCGAGTGCGGGCTGGATGCGGAGGCGCCCGTCCGCGCCCCGCGGGGCGAGGAGGTCCTACCCGATGACTAATGCCTGGCGCGAGCTCTTCTCGGACGGTGGTTCCCGGCTGAGCTTCGGCCGCGCCGCGGCCGGTGTCGCGGTCGTGGCTTGGGCGGCCCTGGTGGCCTTCGCCGCGGTCCGCGGCGGCCCCTCCGCGGCGGTCGAGGCCTTTTCTGCGACGGCACCGCAACTCGCCGTCCTGGTCGGGGCGGGCTACGGAGTCTCGCGGGCCGGAGACGCGGTCGCGTCGCTGCGTGGCGGCGGCGCGCCTCACCCGCCGCGCGACGAAAAGGAGTGAACGATGAAAGTCCTCGAAAAGCTGCGCGAGTTCGCCCGGTCCGGCCGTCTTGCCGACGTCTGCGAATTCGTCTTTTGCGGAACCGCCGGCATGGCCGTTTACGCGCTCGGCAGGGCCGCCTGGGTGGGCCTCGAGGTTGCCGATGGGTTCACGAAGGTCGTTCTGCTGGTCTCGCTCGGGGCCGTCGAAGTCGCCGCCGTTGGCTGGTTCGTCGGCAAGTGCCTTCGGAAGGACCAGTGAAGGCCGCCGGGATCCTCGGATGGGCCCCGCAGCGGGCGGACGTCGCGATTGTCGAGCTCGGCGGCGACGGCCGCCTCGTCTTCGAGCGGGGCTGGTCCGGCTTCTGGAGCGACGCCGTTTGGCTGGCCCGACGGGGCGACGTCCAGCTCGTCGCGGCCGTGGGACGCCCGGACGACCCGCTGGAGGTCGACGTCCGACTCCTCGTCGACGCGTGCCGAGGCGCCGGCGTCGAGGTCGTCCTCTACGACCGCCTGGCCGACGCGATGCGCGCGCTCGAGGTCCCGGTCTCGGGAGATTTCGAGGATCTCGCAGCCGAGGCGGGCCGCCTCTGCGGGCTGAAGGACGTCGTCCGACCGCTGGGCGTCGGAGCGGCGGCGGCGGTCGCCCTGGCCGCTCTGCGGTGTCGTAAGTGAGCAAGCGCAAGGCGCGGCGCCGCAAGCCCGAGTGGCCGCCGGCCGCGGTTCCCCTAGCAGGCAAGGTCCTCTGCGTCGACCCCGGTCCGACGGCTTTCGGATGGGCGGTGCTCGAGTTCCGTCCGGGATCAGTTCCGGTCTGCCTCGGCGGCGGCCACGAC
>JAJFTU010000022.1 GCA_021372775.1 bacterium
CCACGGCGAGGCGCGGCGGGTCTCCGAGGTGATGGGGGAGATCGCGGCGGCGAGCGAGCAGCAGACGACGGGGATCGGCCAGGTCAACGTCGGCGTGGAGCAGATGAACCAGATGACGCAGGCCTCGGCGGCGAACTCGGAAGAGTCGGCGTCGGTGGCCGAGGAACTGGCGGGGCAGGCCTCGGAGATGCACCGGCTGGTGGAGATGTTCCGGCTGAGCGGCGCCGCGGCGCCGCTCCGGGCCTTCTCCTCGGCGCCGGCCGCGCCGCGGCCGTCGGCGCCGGCGCCGTTCCGCGCGGCCTCGGCTTCGTCCGGACGCCGGCCGTCGCCCGAGGCGCTCATTCCGCTCGACGACGACGAGGAGCGCTTGAAGTCGTTCTGAGCCCGGTTTCGACGAGGGGCGGCCGCCCGGACGCTCGGCCCGGCGGCCGCCCCCCGCGTTGCACGAGGGGACGCATGTGACGCTCTACCGCAAGGCGCTGCTCAACCTCGCTGTGGTCTTGGTCCTCGCCGCGGTCGCCGTCTGGGCGGTCGCGCAGTGGGTCGTCGTCCGCGGCTTCGACGAGATCGAATACGCCGACGCGGAGCAGCACCTTCAGCGGGCGGTCGCGGCGCTCGAGAACCGCCTCGCCGACGCCGACCGCTTCGCCCGCGACTGGGGCTCTTGGGACGACGCCTACCGCTACGTCGAGGAGCGCGGCAAGGAGTTCGAGCGGTCCAACCTCGACGGCGCCGCCCTCGTCGCCTCGGAGGTCGAGATCGTCGCCTTCTTCGACGCCAAGGGGAACTTCGTCGCCGGGCGGCGGCGGAACGGACGGAACGACCCGTACGCGCCGCTGGAGCGGGCGTCGCTCGCCGATCTCGTCGGCCCGACGCTCGCCGGCGGACCGCCGGTCGCGCGCAAGGGCGTGGCCCTCGCCGGCGGACGGCCGCTGCTCGTGGCGGCGCGGCCGATCCTCCCCAGCTCCGAGATCGGCGCGCCCAAGGGCTGGCTGGTGATGGCGCGGCCGTTCGACCGGGAAACCGTCCACGGGTTGACGCGCGACCTGCTGCTCGACCTGCACGTCGAATCGCTCGACGCGCCGGACGCCGCCGTTCCGCGGGCCGCGCTCGGCCGCGGCGACAAGACGGCGGTCGAGGCGGCGAACGACGACGCGCTGCTCGTCCACGGGATCCTGAAGGACATCGAAGGGCGCCCCGCGCTGGCGCTGGGGGTGGAGATCGACCGGACGATCCACCGTCGCGGCGTCGCGACCGCGCGCTTGATGCTCGTCTCGCTGGCGCTGGTCGGCGCGCTGATCGGGATCGTCGTGCTGCACCGGATCGCGGGGGAGGTCGCGCGGCGGGTCGAGACGATGGAGCGGCGGCTGGCGGCGATCGCCGCGGGCGGCGACTTCTCCGGCCGCCTCGACGTCGGCGGCGAGCGGGACGAACTCGACCATCTGGCCGAGGGCGTCAACGGAACGCTCGCCGCCCTGCAGCGGGCGCGCGACGCGCAGGCGGCCAACGAGCGCGCCTACCGGGAACTGGTCCAGACGGCGAGCCAGGCGATCATCATCGTCGAAGAGGGGAAGATCGTCTTCGCCAACGCCATGGCCGAGGAGATGGGGGGGATCCCCGCCGCGGAGCTCGTCGGCGCCTCGGCCTTCTCCCGCGTCCACCCGCAGGACCGCGGGATGGTGCAGGAGCGCTACGCGGCGCTCGTCGCCGGCCGGGGCTCGGCCGGGCCGCTGGAGTGCCGGCTGCTGGACGCATCGGGCACGGTGAAGTGGATCCACCTCACGTCGACTCCGGTCGCCTGGCGCGGCGCGCCGGCGATCTCCTGCATCGCCGTCGACGTCTCCGCCGAGCGGCGCGCGCAGGAGGACCTGTCGCGGGCGAAGGACGCCGCCGAGGCGGCGAGCCGGATGAAGTCGCTGTTCGTCTCCACCGTCTCGCACGAGATCCGCACGCCGCTCAACTGCATCGTCGGCTTCGCGGAGCTGGCCGCGCGCGCCTCGTCGCTGGAGGAGGCGCGCGGGACGTCGCGGACGATCCTCAAGGAGTCGGAGACGCTGCTCGCGCTGATCAACGGCCTGCTGGACCACGCGAAGATCGAGGCGGGCCGGATGGAGCTCGACCCGCGCGCGGCCGACCTCCGCGCCTGGCTGGCCGACATCGCCGCCGGGACGCGGACGCGCGCCGCGGCCAAGGGGCTCGAGTTCTGGATCGAGGTCGGGCCGAACGTGCCGCGCTTCGTCGTCTTCGACGCGCTGCGCCTGCGCCAGGTGCTGCAGAACCTGCTTTCCAACGCGCTCAAGTTCACGCGCGCCGGCTGGGTCGGGGTCTCGGTCGCCATCGTCGAGCGGACGCCGCGCGAGGTCTCGCTCCGCTTCGCCGTGCAGGACACGGGGATCGGCATCCCGCGGAACAAGCAGGCGACGATCTTCGAGAGCTTCGCCCAGGCCGACGGCGGCACGACCCGCCGCTACGGCGGCACCGGCCTCGGCACGACGATCGCGCGGCGGCTGGTCGAACTGATGGGCGGGACGATGTCGCTGGAGAGCGAGGAGGGAAAGGGCAGCACCTTCTCCTTCGTCGTCTCCTTCCCGACCGCCGAGGCGGCGGCCGCGGAGGAGGAAGCGCCGGCGTCGGCCGCCGCGCCCGCGGGCGGGCGGCGCGGACGCGCGCTGCTGATCGAGGACTACGAGCCGAACCAGGAACTCGCCCGCGCCCACCTCGAGGCGGACGGGTGGACCGTGGACGCCGCCGACGGCGGCGCGATCGGGGTCGAGGCCGCCTGCGCGACGGCCTACGACCTGATCCTGATGGACGTCAGCATGCCGGACATGGACGGCTGCGAGGCGACCCGCCGGATCCGCCGCGAGGGGGCGTCGCGCGGCGCGCCGATCGTCGCCGTCACCGCGCACGCCGGCGAGGACGTGCGCCGCCGCTGCCTCGCCGCGGGGATGAACGACATCATCGCGAAGCCGATCCGCCGCGATTCGTTCCTCGCGGCCTGCGCCCGCTGGGCGGGCGCGGCGGCCGCCTCCTCGCCGCGACTCTCGCCGTCGGCCCCCGCGGGGCGGACTTCCGCCTCCGCGACGCGGCCCGCGCCGTCGGCCGCCGGGGGGCCGACTTCCTCCCCGGCGCCGGCCGAGGATGCGCCGGCGGGCGGACCGCCCGCGGCGGGCGCGCCGGCCGGCGACGCGCCGCTGGCGTGGGACCGCGGCGTGTCGGAGTTCGGCGGCGACGAAGCGCTCTTCGCGCGGATCCTGCGGCAGTTCCTGACCCGCAGCGCCGACGACGTCGCCGCGATCGAGGCCTCCGCCGCGGCTGGGGACCGGGACGCGGCGCGGGCCGTCGCGCACCGGCTCCGCGGCGGGGCGCTGAACCTGGGGGCCGACGCGCTCGGCGAGGCGGCGCGCCTCGTCGAGGAAGCGGCGGACGATCCGTCGGCGTCTTTGCCGCCTCCGGCCGCGCGGCTGCGCGAGGAGCGCGGGCGGCTGTTGCATTGGGCGGAGGACCGCCTGCACCGGGGGTGAACGATGCGGATTCTGGTCGTGGACGACGACTTCGTCGGCCGGGAGAAACTGAAGGCGATCCTCGCGCCGTACGGGGACGTGGACGCCGTTCCGGACGGCGAGGTCGCGGTGCGGATGGTCGACGCCGCGCACCGCGACGGGGCGCCGTACCACCTGGCGACGATGGACGTGAACCTGCCCGGTCTCTCGGGCGCCGGCGCCGTGGCGCAGATCCGCGTGATCGAGAAGGCGAAGGGGATCGCGGAAGGCTGCGGGACGAAGGTGCTGATGATCTCGGCGCGCGCCGACAGCGGCGCCGTCCTCTCGTCGTTCCGCTTCGGCTGCGAGGGGTACCTCGTGAAGCCGGCGACTCCGGACAACGTCGGCGCCGCGCTGGAGAAGATGGGAATCGCGCGGGTTTGAGCGCGCGCCGCGGCGCGTAGAATGGCGGCGTGACGAAGCCCGCGCGGCGGGCCGGCGCCCGCCTCGCTCCGGCCTTGTGGTTGACGGCGGACGCGGGTCTCGCGGCGCTCGTCGCGTGGCCGGCGGAGGCGCTGCTTCTCTTCCTGCTCAACCCCGACCTGCCGTTCACGCTCGGCGGCTTCGGCGCGACGATGATCGCGCTGCTGCCGCAGGCGCTGGCGATCTTCGTCCTCGCCGGGCCGCTCGCGGTGCTCTTCTTCACCACGCTGCGCGTGGGGCGGAACACGCGCCGCGGCCTGTCCGCGCGCTACGTCCTCCGCTTCGGCGCGCTCGACGCGGCGTTCCTCGCCTTCGCCGCGCTGCGGCAGTGGCAGTCGGTCGGGGAGCTGCTGCCCAGCCTCGCGCGGTCGGCCTTGGGGCTCGCCGGGACGTCCCTCGCCGTCTCGGCGGCGCTGGCGGCGGCGCTGGCCTTCGTGGACGGGCGGCGCCCGGGGTTCGTCGGCGTGCCGTGGATCCTCGCCCTCGGCGTGCTGGCGGTCATCCCGCTCGGCGTGGCCGGCGACATGCGCCGCGTGAAGCTTCCCGAGCCGCGTCCGGTCGAGGCGCCCGGGTTCGAGCCCTCGCGCCGCCTGCTGATCGTCGAGATCCCCGGCCTCGACCCCGACGACCTCGCCCAGTTCGTCGCCCGCGGCAACACCCCGGCGCTGGAGGCGCTGGCCGAGCGGGGCGCCTTCTTCAAGGTCGCCGGCGGGCCGGTCGTCGATCCGGTCGCGCTGCACGCGACGCTCGTCACCGGCCGCGACCCGCGCCGTCATCGGATCCTCGCCGGCGTGCGCTACAAGCCGGCGACGTGGGACATCGCCTTCGGCATCTTCCCGCGCGGCCTGCTGCTCCGCCCGCTGCTGCTGACGCCGTTCTGGGAGCGCGTGCCGGCGCCGGAGGGGGCGGTGCGCGCGGTGGCGCTGCCGGGGATCGCGCGGGCGCTCGGCCTCGAGGCGGCGGTCGTCGGCGATCCGCTCGGCTGGAAGGGGGACGCGGAGGCGCAGATGGTCGTGCCGCGCGCCGCGCTGCGGGCCGGCGCGGCGGTCCGCCTTCCCGGCGAGGACGCGCCGTTCGTCTGCCCGAGCCCGGCGCCGCCCGCCTTCAACCCGCCGGCCGACTCGCTGCGCTCGACCCCCGCGCTGGCCGCGGAGCTGCGCGCGAACCTCGCCGAGGACGTCTGCGCGCTCGCCGCGGGGCGCCGCCTGCTCGCGCGGAGCGCCGCCCCCGCGATCACCCTCGTCCGGCTCGCCGGATACGGCCGCACGGCGTGGCGCTTCGCGGGGTGGCGCGACGACCACCCGGCGCGCAACGCGACCGAGCAGGAGATCGCGGCCTACAAGTGGACCCTGACGCGCTACGTGCGCCTGCTCGATCCGGAGATCGGGCAGCTCGTCGACGCCGCGGGGCCGCAGGCGCTCGTGGCCGTCGTCGCGCCGCTCGGCGTCCGCCCGCGCCAGGACGTCGGCGCCGTCGGTTCCGCGCTCCTCGGCGCGACCAGCGCGACCGGCTCCTTCGCCGGCCCGCCCCCCGGCTTCGTCGTCGTCGCCGGCGAAGGCGCGCGCGCCGGCGAGCGGCTGCCGGACATCTATCCGCTGACGGCGGTGCTCCCGACGCTGCTGTGGGCGCAGGGCCTGCCCGCGGCGGAGGACATGGGGCCGATCGTGCGCGGCGCCTTCGCCCCCGCCTTCCTCGAAGCCCACCCCCTCGTCGCCCTCCCGTCCTACGACTCGCAGTAACCCCACAGTGACGCCGAGATTGTTGCGGGCGGGGCGGCGGGGAGGGCCGTCCGCGGGCGGACGGGTGTCCGGACAGTCCGTCCGTCGGCGGACGCGGGACATCGTCGGGGGGCGGGGCGGCGGCGAGGATGGGCCGCGCGCGCCGCTGTTTTCCGCGCGGCGGGGACGCGGCGCGGATCTTGCGTTCGGTTTCCGGCGTGGACCCCGACCGCCGCGCCGCCTCCGCCGTCTTCGACGGGCCGCCCCCCGGCGACCCGGCGTGGACGCCGTTCCACTGCCCGTGGGACGCCTGTCCCTCGCGCCGCGGGGCCCCGTTCCGCTGGCGCCGCCACGGCGCCTTCCGCCGCGCCGCCGCGCCCCGCCTCGTCCGGCGCTACCGCTGCCTCGCCTGCGGCCGCACCTTCTCCGACCAGACCTTCTCCGGCGCCTACTTCGCCAAGCGCCCGGAGATCCTCGCCCCGCTCGCCAACGCCCTCGTCAACGGCGCCGCCCTCCGCCAGGCCGCCCGCGGCCTCGCCTGCGCCCGCTCCACCGCCGTCCGCGCCGCCGACCGCCTCGGGCGTCTCGCCGCCCTCGCAACGGCCCGGCTCCTCGCGGGGCTCGCCGTCGCCGGGCCGGTGGCCCACGACGACTTCGTCACCTTCGCCCTCCGTCGCCCGCTCGCCGTCTTCCTCGGCACCGCCGTCGACCCGGCGACCGACCTCGTCCTCGCCCTCTCCGCCGCCCCGGGGATCCAGGGCGGCCGCCGCACGCCGGCGCAGCGCCGCCGCCTCCCCGCGCTCCGTGCCGCCCTTCCGCGCGCCGCCCGCCGCCGCGCCTTCCGCGCCCTGCTCGAGGGGCTCCTCGACCGCCTCCCGCCCGGCGCGCGGCTGGAGCTCCGCACCGACGACGACCGGGTCTACCGCGACGTCGTCGACCGCGTCGGGGCGGGGCGGATCGACCACCGCGTCCATCCCGCCCCCCGCCGCGGGCGGGCCGACCCCGCCTACAACCGCGCCCTCGGCCCGGCCAACGCCCTGCACCGCTTCCTGCGCCACGCCGACGCCGAGCACCGCCGCCGGCCGCTCGCCTTCGCCCGCCGGGTCGCCTCCTGCGCCGGCCGCGCCGCCCTCTTCGCCTTCTGGCGCAGCTTCGTCCAGCGCCGCCGCGAGGGCCGCAACGGCGGCCCGACCCCGGCGATGCTCGCCGGCCTCGCCGACCGCCCGCTCTCCTGGGACGACCTCCTCGGCCGGCGCATCTTCCGCCGCGAGATCGCCCGCCTCCCCGACGTCGCCGCCCGCGTCCTCGCCCGCGCCTTCCCCACGCCCGGCGCGAAGGACTCCCCGCGCCTCTTCCCCACGCACTGGCTCGCCCTCGCCTGAGCCTCCCGGCGCTCCGCGCGCCGCTCCGCCCGCGGCGCCGCGCGCCCGGCCTCGGCGCCGAGGGGCGTCGTGTCCGCGACGCGCCCCCGCGCGTCGGGCCGCAACAATCTCGGCGTCACTGTGCGCGTTGACCGGGGGGCGGTTCGGTGCTACAACGCGCCGGACCCGGCGGCGTCGCCGTCAGGCCGCAACAGTCCATCGGTTCCGCGGAGGATGCATGAACGAAGGCGCCGTCCTGATGAACGCGGAGGAGATCGACCGCGCGCTGTCGCGCATCGCCCACCAGGTCCTGGAACAGGCGGGCGGGGCGAAGGAACTCGCGCTGGTCGGGATCCACACGCGCGGCGTGCCGCTGGCGCGCCGCTTGGCTTGGAAGATCGCCCAGGCGGGCGAGGAACTTCCCCCGGTCGGGATCCTCGACATCAACATGTACCGGGACGATCTCTCGCACGCCGAGGACCACCCGGTCGTCCGGCGCACCGAACTGCCGTTCAAGGTCGCCGACCGGCACATCGTCCTCGTGGACGACGTGCTCTACACCGGCCGCACGATCCGCGCGGCGATGGACGCGCTGTCCGACCTCGGCCGGCCGCGCACCATCCGCCTCGCGGTGCTGATCGACCGCGGCGGGCGCGAGCTGCCGATCCAGTCCGACTTCGTCGGCCGCTTCTTCCCGGTCGGGCCGGAGGAGGTCGTCGAGGTCGCGCTGGCCGAGATCGACGGCGGCCCGGACCTCGTCCGCGTCCGCAGCCGCGAGGAAATGCGCCGCGCGGCCGAAGAGGCCCGCCGGCGGGTGGCCGAGGCGGCCCCGCGCGCGGCGGCCCCCGCGCGCCGCGGCGCGCGCAAGGCAACCACCACCAAGAAGAAGGCGGCCAGGAAGCGCGGCCGCAAGGGGACCGGTCGATGAAGCTTCGCAGTCGTCACCTGCTGGGGATCGCCGACCTCGAGCCGGACGAGATCCAGCTGATTCTCGACACGGCGGACACGTTCCTCGAAGTCTCGGGGCGGGAGATCAAGAAGGTCCCGACCCTGCGCGGCAAGACGGTCATCAACTTCTTCGTCGAGCCGTCCACCCGCACGAGGACCTCCTTCGAAGTCGCCGAAAAGCGGCTGTCCGCCGACACCTTCAACATCACCGCCTCGGCCTCCTCGATCGTCAAGGGGGAGACCCTGGTGGACACGGCGCTGAACCTCGAGGCGATGAACCCCGACTTCATCGTCATGCGCCACTCCGAGCCCGGCTCGCACGCGATGCTGGCCCGGATCTGCAAGGCCTCGATCGTCAACGCCGGCGACGGCGCGCACGAGCACCCGACGCAGGCGCTGCTCGACGCGATGACCATGCGGCAGAAGTTCGGCCGCCTCTCGGGGCTCAAGATCACGCTCCTCGGCGACATCCGCCACAGCCGCGTCGCGCGCTCCAACTTCCACCTGCTGGGGAAGATGGGCTCGAAGGTCACGGTCTGCGGCCCGCCGACGCTGATCCCGACGGGGATCGAGACGATGGGCGTCTCGGTCGAGCACGACGTGGAAAAGGCGGTCGCCGGCGCCGACGTCGTGATGGTGCTGCGGATGCAGCTGGAACGGATGAAGACCGGCTACGTGCCGACGCTGCGCGAGTACGCGAAGCTCTACGCGCTGACGCCGGAGCGGATGGACAGGATGCATCCCGACGGGATCGTGATGCACCCCGGGCCGATGAACCGCGGCGTCGAAATCGACAGCGTCGTGGCCGACGGTCCTCGTTCCGTGATTCTCACCCAGGTGGCCAACGGCGTCGCGGTGCGCATGGCGGTGCTGTACCTGTTGGCGGGAGGCGAGCGTGAAAACGCTGCTCATCAGGCGAGCTAGGGTCGTCGATCCGGTCGCCGGGCTCGATGGAGTCCGCGACGTCCTGATCGAGGAAGGCAAGATCTCCAAGGTCGCGGCGCGGATCCAGAAGCCGGGCGTTCCGACGCTCGACCTCGACGGCCTCGTCGTCGCCCCCGGCTTCATCGACATGCACGTCCACCTGCGCGAGCCGGGGCAGGAGTGGAAGGAAACGATCGCGTCGGGCTGCGCGGCCGCCGCGGCCGGCGGCTTCGTCGCCGTCGCCTGCATGGCCAACACCGATCCGGTGAACGACTGCCGGGCGGTGACGGAGATGATCCTCGCCGAGGCCGAGCGCCACGGCGCGGTCCGCGTCCTCCCCGTCGGCGCCCTCTCCAAGAAAATGGAAGGGAAGGAGCTGGCGGAGATCGGCGAGATGGTCGCCGCCGGCTGCGTCGCCGTCTCCGACGACGGCAAGTCGGTGATGGACGGCGGCCTGATGCGCCGCGCGCTCGAGTACTCGACCATCTTCGACCTGCCGGTGCTGGTCCACGAGCAGGACGCGAACCTGCTCGGCACCGGGCAGATGCACGAAGGGGCCGTCTCCGCGCGGCTCGGCCTCGCCGGCATGCCGGCCTCGGCCGAAGAGGCGCTGATCGCCCGCGACGTGCTCCTCGCCGAGGACGCCGGGGCGCGGCTGCACGTGCAGCACGTCTCCACCGCCCGCGGCCTGACGATGATCAGGCTGGCCAAGCGCCGCAAGGTCAAGGTGACCTGCGAGGCGACGCCGCACCACCTCGCGCTGACCGACGAGGCGCTCGAGTCGTTCGACGCGAACTTCAAGATGAACCCGCCGCTGCGGCCGGAAGCCGACCGCGCGGCGCTGCTCCGCGGCGCGGCCGAGGGGGCGATCGACGCGGTCGCCACCGACCACGCGCCGCACCACGCCGACGAGAAGGGGCTCGAGTTCGCGCGCGCCCCGTTCGGCGTCGTCGGGCTCGAGACGGCGGTCGGCGTCGTCCTGACCAAGCTGCACCACGAGGAAGGGGTGCCGCTGCCGCGGATCGTCGAGCTGCTGTCGGTCGGTCCGGCCCGCGCGCTGCGCGTCGCCGGCGGGACGCTCGAAGTCGGCGCCCCGGCCGACATCACCGTCCTCGACCTCGACCGCGAGTGGACGGTCGACCCCGAGAAGTTCAAGAGCAAGGGACGCAACACCTGCTTCGCCGGCATGCCGCTCAAGGGCGCGGCGGCGATGACGATCGTCGGCGGCCGCGTCGTCCACGACGCGCGCTGATCCGGCCCTTTCGCTGTAACCTAGAGGGGCGCCCCGCGGGGGGCGCCCCTTCGTTTTTCCGCGCGCCGCGGAACGAGACAGAGGAACGAACGATGCCCGCCGTGACCGACACGAACCTGCCCGGCCTGAAGATGATTTCGCGCGGCAAGGTGCGCGACATCTACGACCTCGGCGACCGGCTGCTGCTGATCGCCACCGACCGCATCTCCGCCTTCGACGTCGTGCTGCCGCAGCCGGTGCCGGACAAGGGGAAGGTGCTGCACCAGGTCTCCCTCTTCTGGTTCGACCACTTCAAGGACGTCGTGCCGAACCATATCGCCGCCGGCCGGGTGGACGACTTCCCGCCGGAGCTGCGCGCGCACCGCGAGGTCCTGGCGGGGCGCACGGCGCTCGTGCGCAAGGCGAAGATGTTCCCGATCGAGTGCGTCGCCCGCGGCTACCTCGCCGGCTCCGGCTGGAAGGAATACCGGACCTCGGGGACCGTCTGCGGCGTCAAGCTCCCGGCCGGGCTGAAGGAGTCGGACAAGCTGCCCGAGCCGATCTTCACCCCCTCGACGAAGGCCGAGACGGGGCACGACGAGAACATCGACTTCGAACGCGCGGCGGGGATCGTCGGCCGCGAGGCGGCGACGACGCTGCGCGACCTGACGCTCTCGCTCTACGCCAAGGCCGCCGACTTCGCGCGCGGCAAGGGGATCGTCATCGCCGACACGAAGTTCGAGTTCGGCGTGATCGACGGCCGGGTCGCGCTCTGCGACGAGGTCCTCACCCCCGACTCGTCGCGCTTCTGGCCGGCCGACCAGTACAAGCCGGGCGGGCCGCAGCCGTCGTTCGACAAGCAGTTCGTGCGGGACTGGCTGGAGTCGATCCACTGGAACAAGCAGCCCCCCGCTCCGTCGCTGCCGGCCGAGGTGATCGAGGGAACGCGGGCCCGCTACGTCGAGGCGCTGCGGATCCTCTCCGGCCACGGCCTGACCGAGTAGTCTCGGAAGAGCCGAGCGAGGCCGGCGGACGCCGGCCCCGCCGCGCGCCGCGCGAAGGCCGCCCCCCGCGGGCGGCCTTCGTGTTTTCGGGCGGCGCGAAAAGCTTGCGCGGGGCCCGTTTCGCCCGATACATGAAGGTCGCGGGGCGTTCGCCGCGGACGGAGGGATCGGTATGAAACGGACGTACCACTGCCCGCACTGCGACGGGCTGCTCAATCCGAACGTGAAGATCATCCTCAAGGCCGAGGCCGCCGCGGGGCCGGGGCTCGTCCTCTTCAGCCCGCGTCCCGGCAACTACGAGGCGATCGTCGCCGAGGACCTCCACATCAAGAAAAAGGAGACGGTCCGCTTCTCCTGCCCGCTCTGCGGCAAGGACCTGACGTCGAGCCGCGACCGCACGATGGCGGAGATCAACTTCGTGTCGCCGTCGGGGCAGGAAGGGCGCGTCGTCTTCTCCCGCGTCTTCGGCCACCACGAGACGTACTTCGTGACCGACGAGCAGGTGTCGGGGTACGGCGGCCACATCGGCGAGGACCAGCTGAACTTCTGGGGCATGGGGCCGCGCCGCTGAGGACCTGCCGCGCGGCGCCGGACTCCGCGCGGCGCCGGACCGGCCGCCGCGGACAGCGGGGCGGCGCGGCTCAGTCCACCGCGCGGCTCAATCCACGGCGCGGATCGGGGCGCCGAAGAACGCCTCGCCCCGCTCGATCTTCCCCTCGTCGTTGAACTGCATCGCCTCCGCGGCGCGGCCGACGAGGTCGTCGAAGACGCTGTCGTAGATGACCACCAGCGTCTTGGACCGCTCGTCCCAGACGACGTGGTCGACGTCGATCTCGACCCGTTTTAGGTTCTCCCGCGCCTCGTGCCAGTAGGCGGCGAGCGCCGCCCGCCCCTTGATGCGCGCGCGCCCGGTCAGCGGAATCGCGTTCGGGCTGATGAACTCGCAGTCTTCGGCGTAGTACGCGACGACGGAGTCGATTTCGCGCCGCCGCCAGGCGGCGGCCCAACTTTCCGCGAACGCGTGAGGATCAACCTGCAGCATGGCGGGCCCTCTCCTCCTTCCCCCGGGGAAGAGTAACCCGAAATCGCGCGGGGAGCCCCGGCCGCGCGCCGCGCGCCGACGCGTTCGTGCGAGGATGACGCCGCGCGCGCCGCGTTCCGCGCGCCGGCGCGGTCCGGCGCCCGGGCCGCGGACGTCGCGGAGGAGACGTTCGGCCATGATCCAGATCGCGTGGTGGATGTACCCGGTCGCCGTCGTCGTCGGGCTCCTCGTCCTGGCGTGGCTGCTCGGCCTGCGCTACATCCCGCACAACAAGGTCGGCGTGATCGAGAAGCTCTGGTCGGCGCGCGGCTCGCTCTCCGGGGGGCGGATCGTCGCCGCGCAGGGCGAGGCCGGCTTCCAGGCCCGCCTGCTGCGCGGCGGGCTGCACCTCGGCTACTTCCCGTGGCAGTACCGGATCCGCCGCCAGCCGCTGGTCGTCGTCGCCGAAGGGAAGATCGGCTACGTCTACGCCCGCGACGGGCAGCCGCTGCCGCCGACGCAGACGCTCGGCCGGACGGTCGACTGCAACCACTTCCAGGACGCGGCGGCGTTCCTCGCCGGCGGCGGGCAGCGCGGCCGCCAGCGGGCGGTGCTGCGCGAAGGCGTCTTCGCCGTCAATCTCGCGCTCTTCGTCGTGATCACGGAGGACGTCGTTCTCTGCGGGCCGATCCGCGAGCAGAACGAGGACAAGTACCGCGACTGGCAAGGCCAGCTCCGCGCGATCGGCGGGTTCGAGCCGGTCGTCGTCGGCCACGGCGGCCGCCAGGCCGAGGCGGAGGTCGCGCAGGCGCCGACCGGCGGCGAAATGCGGCTCGGCCCGACCGACACGATCGGCGTCGTCACCGTCCACGACGGGCCGCCGATCGAGACCGGCGAGGTGATCGCCCCCGAGGTCCGCGCCGCGGGAGGCGACGGCCACCAGTACTTCCAGGACATCGAGGCGTTCCTCGCCCTCGGCGGCAAGCGGGGAAAGCAGCTCCAGGTGCTCACCGACGGGACCTTCTTCGTCAACCGCTGGTTCGCCACGGTCGAGATCCGCCCCAAGACGCTGATCCCGATCGGCTACGTCGGCGCGGTCGTCTCCTACTTCGGGGAGCGCGGCAAGGACATCACCGGCGACGCCTTCCGCTACGGCGAGCAGGTGGAGACCGGCGAGCGCGGCGTCTGGAAGCGGGCGCTCGCGCCGGGGAAGTACGCGCTCAATCCGTACGCGATGAAGGTCGAGCTCGTCCCGACGGTCAACTTCGTGCTGCGCTGGATCACCGGCCAGATGGAGGCCCACCAGTACGACCGCGACCTGACGAGCATCGAGCTGATCACCGCCGACGGCTACGAGCCGGTGCTGCCGCTCTCGCTCGTGCTCCACATCGACTACGAGAAGGGGCCCTCGGTCATCCAGCGCTTCGGCGACGTGCGCCGGCTGATCAGCCAGACGCTCGACCCGATCCTCACCGCCTACTTCCGCGACGTCGCGCAGAGCTCGAACATGCTCGACCTCCTGACCCGCCGCGAGGAGATCCAGGCGCGGGCGACGGTCGAGCTCGGCAAGCGCTTCAAGGAGTACGACATCAACTGCATCGCCGTGCTGATCGGGCGGCCGGAGTCGAAGGTCGCGGCCGGCGCGGCCGACCCGATCGAGGCGCTGTTCGACCAGCTCCGCGCGCGGCGGCTGGCCGAGGAGCAGAAGGCGACCTACGCCAAGCAGGAGGAGGCCGCGGGGAAGCTGAAGGAGCTCAACGACGCGCAGGCCGCGGCGGCGAAGCAGACCGAGCTGACCCAGACGCGGGTCGACGTCGAGATCGCCGGGAACCGCGGCGAGGCGCAGCTCGCCGAGGCGCGGCGGCTGGCGCAGCGCGACGTCGTGCGCGCCGACGGCGACGCGCGGGCCCGCGAGCTGCAGGGACGCGGCGAGGGGGCGCGCGTGGCGCAGATCGGCCTCGCCGAGGCGGCGGTCTTTCTGCAGAAGATCCGGGCCTACGGCGACCCGCGGCTCTTCGCGCTCAACCTCGTCGCCGAGCGGTTCGCGCAGAGCGCGCAGCCGATCGTGCCGGAGCGGCTCTTCGTGCTCGGCGGCGGCGCGGGCGAGCGGCCCGAAACCGGCGCGGCGGGCGGGGGGGCGAACGTGCTCAACCAACTGCTGGCGCTGCTCCTGGCGGAGAAGGCCGGATTCGCCCCCGGCGAGGCGCCGCGCGGCCTCGACGAGCTGGAGCGCTACGCCGAGGAGCTGACCCGCCGCTTCGCCCGCGGCGAGGCGCCGGCGCCGGGCGGCGACG
Organism: bacterium; assembly: GCA_021372775.1. NCBI lineage: Bacteria > bacterium. The sequence goes on from JAJFTU010000022.1 coordinate 14,467, forward strand.
CCCCCGCTTCGGGCGGCGCGCCGGCCGCCTGAACCGCGCCGCAGCCTCAGAGCGCTTCGTCGAGCGCGGCGAGCGCGTCGTCCCAGCGCGGCGCCGGCGGAGCGGCGGCGAGGCGCGCGAGGAGCGTCGCCTGCCGCGCGACCGACGAGCGGAGCGCCGCGGCGTCGAGCCGGCCGCTCTCGAGCGCGGCGGCGACTTCGTCCCGCGCGCGGCGCGGGGCGTCGAGCCCGCGGCAGAAGAGGGCCAGATCGCACCCCGCGGCGAGCGCGCGCGTCGCCCGCTCGCCGGGCGCGCCGAGCGCGGCGACGGCGCCCATCTCGAGGTCGTCGCTCACGATCAGGCCGGAGAAGCCGATCCGCCCGCGCAGCCATTCGCCGACGAGCCGCGCGCTGAATGTCGCCGGTCCGGCCTCCGGCCCCTCGACCGCGGGGTACGCGGCGTGCGCCGTCATGACCAGCGGCGCGCTCTTGGCGAGATCGACGTAGGGACGGAGGTGCGCGTCCCACAGCTCCTTCTCGCCGAGCGGGCTCCGCGCGAGGCCGACGTGCGTGTCGAGGTCGGTGCCGCCGAGCCCCGGGAAATGCTTGAGGCATCCCGCGACCCCCGCGTCCTCGAGTCCCGCCAGCACGGCTCCGTCGAGAGCCGCGGCCCGCCCCGGATCGAGGCCGAACGAGCGCGCGCCGATCGCGTTCGTCCCCGGCCCCTCGTCGAGGTCGGCGACCGGCGCGAAGTCGACGTTGAAGCCGACGGCGCGCAGCGCGCCGCCGACGAGCCGCCAGACGTCGCGCAGCCGCTCTTCCCCCCACGCGCCCTGCGCGCGCCCCTCGGGGAGACGGCGGAAGACCGGCGCGATCTCGGCGAGGCGGTTGACCTTCCCGCCTTCCTCGTCCACGGCGAGGAGGAACGGGCGGCCGAGGATCTCGGCCAGCGCCGAGGCGAGGTCGCGCGTCTGCGCGGCGCTCTTGAGGTTGCGCGCGAAGAGGATCGCGCCGGCGGGGGCGAGGTCGCGCAGCGCGGCCTCGTCGGCGGGGGAGACGTCGGGACCGGGAAGCGCCGCGACGATCAGGCGCCCGGGATCGAGAAGGGAGGCCATGGGGCGATTGTGTCGGCGCGGCCGCGGCCCGTCAACGCGGCGGCTATACTACGAAGCGATGAGCCTTCTCTCTCGCTCGGCGGCGGTCGCCGCCGTGGTGGCGCTGGCGGCGCTCGGCGTCGGCTGCGCCTCGTACCCGCGTTACCGCTACCAGCCCCGCCTCACCGCGGCGGGGGCCGACGTGCAGGCGGCGCTCTCGATCGCCGGCGGCAACGAGGTCTCGGACGGGAACAAGGTGGACGTGCTGGTCAACGGCGACCAGGTGTTCCCGGCGATGCTGGAGGCGATCCGCGGCGCGCGGAACAACGTCCACCTCGAGACCTACATCTTCCGCGACGGCGAGATCGGCCGGCGGTTCGTCGACGCGCTCGTCGAGCGCGCGCGGGCCGGCGTGAAGGTGCGGCTGCTGCTCGACGGCATCGGGTCGCTCGGCTTCGGCGAGGAGAACGAGGCCAGGCTGCGCGAGGCGGGGGTGCAGGTCGTCTTCTTCCGCCCGCTCAAGCTCTCCAACCTCTTCAAGCTCCATCTCCGCACCCACCGCAAGTACCTGATCGTCGACGGGCGGATCGGCTTCACCGGCGGGATCTGCATCGACGACTCGTGGATGGGGAACGCCGACCGGCCCGACCGCTGGCGCGAGACGCAGGTCCGCGTCGAGGGGCCGGTGGCGCGGCAGATGCAGTCCGGCTTCGCCCGCGCCTGGCTCGAGGCGACGGGGGAACTGCTCAGCGCGCAGGCGCTCTACCCGACGATCGACCGCGTCGGCGACCAGCGCTGCCAGATCATGGAGTCGGCGCCCGGCTTCAAGGGGAACCCGGCCCGGCTCTCGTTCCTCGTCGCCGTCGCCTCGGCGAAGCGGTCGATCGACGTCACGAACGCCTACTTCGTGCCGGACGGCGTGGCGCTCGAGGCGCTGGAGAAGGCCGCCCAGCGCGGCGTGCAGGTGCGGCTGCTCCTGCCGAGCCGCAACACCGACGTCAAGTCGGTCCGCTACGCGGGACGCAGCTACTACCGGCGGCTGCTCGAGGCGGGCGTCGGGATCTACGAGTACGAGCCGTCGCGCCTCCACGCCAAGACGATGGTCGTGGACGGCGAGTGGGCCACGGTCGGCTCGACGAACCTCGACCGCCGCTCGTTCGTCTGGAACTACGAGTCGAACCTGAACTGCTTCGACCGCCGCGTCGCCGAGGAGCTGACGCGGATCTACGAGGCCGACCTCGCCAAGTCGTCGAAGGTCGAGCTGGCGGCGTGGAAGAAGCGGCCGTTCGGGGAACGCGTGCTCGAAACGTTCTACGGGCTGTTCCGCTCGCAGTTCTGAGCGTCGTTTCCGTCCCCGAGTCGCGCCGCGCGGCGGCGTCCGTCCCGCGCCGCTCGTCCGCGAAAGACCGCAGCCGTTTCGGACGGGACGCCCCTTTTCGGGCGCGCCGCCCATCTCCTCGCGCCGGCGGCGGTCAAGTTCGCCCCACCCTGTCCGATAAGCAGCCCGCAAGGCCGCGTGGGCCGGGAAAGGAATCGTCCTTGGTCCCGGCGAACGACGCGCGGATCGGCGGGAACAGATGGCGACCTGCGCCCCGATGTTGGACGGCGGAGCGGCCGCGGCTGCGGTCGGAGCGTCCGTCCGGAGTCTCCGCGAAGCGGCGGGGAGGCTCGAAGCGCTCTTCTGCGGGGCGGGCGGCCGTCTGGCCGAACTCCACGCCCGCGCGCTCGACATCGCGTCGCGCTCGACGGCGGAGGCGGAGCGGCTCGGCGGCGACGAACTGCGCGCCGCGCGGGACGAGATGCTCGACCTTCTCGACCGCCTCGACCGCTACGCCGCGACCTCCGGCGAGCAGATCGAGCGGGCCGAACGACGGCTCGGCGAGCTGCTCGAGGCGCTGGACGCCGCCACGTCGCGCATCCCGCAGTTCGAGCGGCTGGTCCAAATGCTGCGGATCCTCGGCATCTCGACGAAGATCGAAAGCTCGCGCCTCTCCCGCAGCGACATCGGCTTCGACACCCTGTCCAAGAACGTCGAGGCGCTGGCGATGCGGATCCGCGCCAAGACCGACGATCTCGCCTCGCTCGGCGGTGGCCTCGCCGCGCGGGCGCGGGCGTCGGCGGCCCGGGCGCGCGACCTGCGGTCGGCCCGCTGCGGCCGCTTCGCCGCGGCGATCGCCGAGACCCGCGCCAGCGCCGACCTGCTCGCCTCGAGCTGCGCGCGCGGCGCGCGGGCCGCGGCGGCGGCGGCGGAGACGACGAGCCAGGTCGCCGCGGCGGTCGGCGACATCGTCACCTCGATGCAGTTCCACGACATCACGCGGCAGGAGCTCGAGCACGTGCGCGAGGCGGTCGCCGAGCTGTCGTTCGCCGACGAAGGCGCCGGGCGCGTCTGCGCGCTGCAGGCGGCGCAGCTGGGCAACTCCCGCGGCCGGCTGGCCGCCGCGGTCGCCTCGGCGCGCGAGAGCTTCGGCGGCATCGGGCGGCGGCTCACGCTCCTCGCCGGGACGACCGGCGAGCGCGACGCCGGCGCGGGCGCCGGGTCGCTCGAGCGGCTGGACCGGTCGCTCGTGCCGGTGGCCGACGAGCTGGCCGCCGACGAGGCGTCGTACGGCGCGCTGGCCGAAGTGACCGACGCGGTCGCGTCCGCGGCCGAGGACATGTCGCGCCTCGCCGCCGAGATCGAGTCGATCGGAGCGGAGGTCGGGCGGATCGCGCTCAACGCCAGCGTGAAGGCGGCCCACACCGGCGCGGAAGGGGCCGCGCTCGGCGTGCTCGCGGAGGAGATCCAGCGGCTGGCGACCGACACCCGCCGGCGCACCGGCGAGCTCGCCGCGCCGCTCCGCGGCGTGGCCGCGGCCGCCGCGGAGATCCGGCGCGACGTGAAGGGCGCGGAGAGCTCCGGCGCGCACGGGTCGGGGAAGGGGCTCGGCGACGAGATGCGCCGCCTGGCCGCGAACCTCTCCGCCTTCGCCGGGCGCGGCGCCGCCGCCGGGATCGAGCGGGACGCCCGTTCCCTCGCCTCGGAGCTGGACGCCGTCGCCGCCGGCTTCGCCGGCCACGCCGCGGTGGACGGCGAGCTCGCGGACGTGGAGCGGGCGCTGCGCGGCGCGGCCGAGGCCTGCGGCGCCTCGGAGCTCGACGCGGACGATCTCGCGCACTTGGCGGCCCGGTACACGACCGGCGCCGAGCGGCGCGTGCACGAAGAACTGATCGGCGGCGTCGCGGGCGCTCCCGGCGAGGCCGCGGGCGAATTCGGCGACAACGTCGAGCTGTTCTAGGAGGACGCGATGGAAGCGACGTGGGCGATCGACGACGGCGTGGGGACGCTCGCGCTCGGCGGCGCGCTGACGATCGAGTCGGCGGCGGAACTGAAGGCCGCCCTGCTTCGCGCGTTGGACGAGGCGCCGGTCGTGGCGCTGCGCTTCGAGGACGACGCGCGGCCGGACGTCTCCTGCGTGCAGCTGCTCTGCGCCGCGCACCGCTCGGCGATGCGGCGCGGAACGACCTTCGCGCTCCGCGGACCGCTGCCCGCGACGCTCGCCGCGGTCGTGGGCGAGTTCGCGCCCTGCGTTCCGGGCGCCGCGGCCGGCGCGGTCTGCCTGTGGGAAGGAAGGGGGGACGGATGTCAAAAGAGATCCTGATCGTCGACGACTCGACGAGCATGCGGCAGATGGTCGCGTTCACCCTGCGGGGCGCCGGCTACGCCGTGCTCGAGGCGGCGGACGGGCGCGAGGCGCTCGACCGCTTCTCGGCCTCGCCCGAGGTGGGGCTGGTCGTCACCGACCTCAACATGCCGAACCTCGACGGGATCGGGCTGATCAAGGCGCTGCGGGCGCAGCCGCGCGGGCGCTTCCTGCCGATCCTGATGCTGACCACCGAATCCCAGGACGCGCGGAAGCAGGAGGGGAAGGCCGCCGGCGCGACGGGATGGATCGTCAAGCCGTTCCGCCCCGAACAGCTGGTGGCGGTCGTGCAGAAGGTGCTCAAGTGATCGACCAGCATCGCGCGGCGTTCGTGGAGGAGGCGACCGAGCTGCTCGGGGAGCTCGAGACGACCCTCCTGACGCTCGAGGAGAACCCTCGGGACCGCGAGATCATCGACCGCGTCTTCCGCGCCCTGCACACGATCAAGGGCTCCGGGGCGATGTTCGGCTTCGACGCCGTCGCCGCCTTCACCCACGAGCTGGAGACCGCGTTCGACCGCGTGCGCCGCGGCGAGCTCGAGGTCTCGACCGCGCTGATCGAGCTGACGCTCGCCGCGCGCGACCACATCCGCGACCTGCTCGACGTCGAGGGGACGCCGGACGAAGTGCAGCGGGTCCGCGGCGCCGCGGTCGTCGAGGCGCTGCTCGCGCTCTGCCCGCGCCGGGACGCGCCGGCCGCCGCGGCGGAGGCGCCCCGCGCCCCGTCGTCGTCGGCCGCCGCGGCCGGCGCGGAAACGACGTACCGGATCCGCTTCAAGCCGCCGGCCGACATCTTCCTGCGCGGCGGCGACCCCTCGGCGCTGATGGCCGAGCTGGCCGGCCTCGGCGCGCTGCGCTTCGCGCTGCGGACCGACGATCTCCCGCCGCTCGAGGAACTCGACCCCGAACAGTGCCGCTGCTCCTGGGAGGCGGTCCTGACGACGAGCCGGCCGCTCGACGACGTGCGGAACGTCTTCGTCTTCTTCGAGGACGACGCCGAGCTGCGGATCGACGTCGTCGACGTGGACGCCGACGAAGGGGCGCCGCCGAAGCGGCTGGGCGAGATCCTCGTCGAACGCGGCGACGTCTCCGAGGACGCGGTGCGGGCCGCGCTGGCGACGCAGCGGCGGATCGGCGACGTCCTGATCGAGCAGGGGCTCGTGTCGCCGGCCAAGGTCCACGCCGCGGCGGTCGAGCAGAAGGCGGTGCAGGACGCGCGGACGAAGCGCCAGACGGCCGAGGCGGCGTCGAGCGTGCGGGTCGCCGCGGAGCGGCTCGACCAACTCGTCAACCTCGTCGGGGAGCTGGTCACCGTGCAGGCGCGCTTCTCGGCGACCGCGCTGCGGCGCGGCGACCAGGAGCTCGCCGCGCTGGCCGAGGAGGTCGAGCGGCTGACCTGGGAGCTGCGCGACACGGCGATGAACATGCGGATGCTGCCGATGGGGGCGACGTTCGCCAAGTTCCGCCGCCTCGTGCGCGACCTGGCCCGCGACCTCGGCAAGGAAGTGGAGCTGGAGACCGAAGGGGCGGAGACCGAGCTCGACAAGACGGTCATCGACCGCCTCGGCGAGCCGCTGGTCCACCTCGTGCGCAACGCCGTGGACCACGGCATCGAGGCGCCGGAGGCGCGCGCGGAGCGGGGCAAGCCCCGCGCCGGCACGGTGCGGCTCTCCGCGGCGCACATGGGGGCGAGCGTCGTCGTCGAAGTGCGCGACGACGGCGCCGGCCTCGACGCGGAGGCGATCCGCGCCAAGGCGGTCGAGCGGGGGCTGCTCCCGCCGGGCGCCGAGCCGTCGGAGCAGGACCTCTTCGCGCTGATCTTCCATCCGGGGTTCTCGACGGCGAAGCAGGTGTCGAGCGTCTCCGGGCGCGGCGTCGGGATGGACGTCGTGAAGCAGGCGATCGACGCGCTGCACGGGCAGATCGAGGTCCGCTCGCGGCGCGGCGAGGGCACCACCGTCGCGGTCAAGCTGCCGCTGACGTTGGCGATCATCGACGGCCTTCTCGTCGGCGTCGGCGGCGAGCGCTACGTCCTGCCGCTCTCCGTCGTGCAGGAGTGCGTGGAGCTGACGCGCGCCGACGCGGAGGCGATGCACGGCCGGCGCGTGGCTTCGGTCCGCGGGCGGCTCGTGCCGTACGTGCGGCTGCGCGAGATGTTCGACGAACCGGGCGAGCGGCCGGCGATCGAGCAGATCGTGATCGTGTCGGCGGAAGGACGCGAGATCGGACTGGTCGTGGACCACATCGTGGGCGAGCACCAGACGGTCATCAAGTCGTTGGGACGGGTCTACAAGGACATCGTGGAACTTTCGGGCTCGACGATCCTCGGAGACGGCAGCGTCGCGCTGATTCTGGACGTGCCGAAGATCGTCGAGAGGGCCGAGAACGAGGAGCGCGCGCTCACGGCGTGAGGCCGTCGCGCGGAGGAGAGGCTGCGCAGGAGAGCCCAGGACGGCGGGAGCCGTCGCTGCGTCGCCGGGCCCGGGGCGGTTGGACCGGGCAAGGCCATGGGCCGGCCGGACGCCAAGTCCGGGGGAGAGCGCCATGTTGGACAACGTGAAGATCGGCAGGAAGCTCGTCGGCGGGTTCGCCGCCGTCGCCGCCGTCGCCGCCCTCGTCGGCGGGATCGGCGTCGTGACCATCACGCGCACGGACAAGGCGCAGGCCGAGCTGCTGGACCGCGTCCAGGCGGTCAACGGCGGGCTGGACGCGGCGAACGCCTCCTACGACGCGCTGCGCACCGCCGCGCGGCGCTACGCCGGCGCGAAGACGGCGGGCGAGCGGGACGGCATGCGGGCCCAGTTCGCCGCCGCCGGCGAGAACTTCGACGCCGCGCTGCGCGGGCTGGACAAGGCCGAGGCGGACGCGACGTCGCGCCGCGCGCTCGAGGGGGTCCGCGACGCCTGCGTCGCCTACCGCGCCGTGCTGGACAAGGTGGCCGGCCTGATCGACGGCGGCCGCGAGGACCGCGGGCGCGAACTCCTCGACACCGACGCCCAGACCGCGGCGGCCCGCGTCGCCGGCGCGACGGCCTCCGCGCGCAAGGACATCTCCGAGCAGGCGAACGCCGCGTCCGACGCCCTGTCGTCGTCCGCGGACCGCGCCGTCGCGCTGATGATCGTCGTGCTGGTCCTCGGCGTCGCCTTCGCTCTCTTCTTCGGCGTCATGCTCGCCCGTTCGATCGCCGCGCCGCTGGCGCAGGGGCTCGAGATGATGCAGGAGCTGGCCCTCGGCCGGCTCGGCCGCCGTCTGCGGCTCGGCCGGCAGGACGAGGTCGGCGAGTTGGCCCGCGGCATGGACCAGTTCGCGGACCAGCTGTCGGCGATCGCCAAGGAGCTGCGCCGCGTGGGCGACGGCGACCTCGCCGCCTCCCTGACGCCGCAGTGCGCCGAGGACGAGATCTCCCCGGCCTTCAACCAGACCGTCAAGGCGGTCAACGGCCTCGTCACCGAGATGGAGCGGGTCACCGGCGCGGCCGGCGGCGGCGACTTCTCGGCCCGCGTCGAGGCGGCGCGCTTCGCCGGCGCCTACCGCGACGTCGCCGAAGGGGTCAACCGGACGCTCGACATCGTGCTCGAGAAGACCGACTGGTACGAGGCGATCATCGACGCCGTGCCGTTCCCGATCCACGTCACCGACGAAGAGATGAAGTGGACGTTCCTCAACCGGCCGTTCGAGAAGCTGATGGTCGAGCGCGGCGCCGTGCGCGACCGCAAGGACGCCGTCGGCCGCCCGTGCAGCACGGCCAACGCCAACATCTGCAACTCGCAGGGCTGCGGCATCCGCCAGCTCCAGCGCGGGATCAACGAGAGCTTCTTCGACTGGTGCGGCATGAGCTGCAAGCAGGACACCGCCGAGCTGCGCGACCGCAAGGGGAAGAAGCTGGGCTACGTCGAAGTCGTCACCGACCTGACCTCGATCCTGCGGGCGCAGGACTACACCAACGTCGAAGTCGAGCGGATGGCCGGGAACCTCTCCCGCCTCGCCGAGGGGCGGCTCGACCTCGACATGACGCTGCCCGAGGCCGACCAGCACACGCAGAAGGTCCGCGCGCAGTTCGGCAAGATCCACGACAGCCTCTCGCTGGCCAAGGACGCGGTCTCGGCGCTCGTCGACGACGGCAAGATGCTGGCCAAGGCCGCGGTCGAGGGGAAGCTCGCGACGCGCGCCGACGCCTCGCGCCACAAGGGCGAGTTCCGCGCGGTCGTGCAGGGCGTGAACGACACGCTCGACGCGGTGATCGGCCCGCTGAACGTCGCCGCCGGCTACGTCCACCGGATCTCGAAGGGCGAGGTCCCGGAGAAGATCACCGACGCCTACCAGGGCGACTTCAACACGATCAAGAACAACATCAACGCCTGCGTGGACGGCCTCGCCGGGCTCGTCGAGGCCGACGCGGTGCTGCAGCGGATGGCGGTCAACGACTACACCAAGACCGTCCAGGGGAGCTACGCCGGGATCTTCGCCGACGTCGCCAAGGCGACCAACCTCGTCCACTCGCGGGTGGACCACACGATCGACATCCTCAAGAGCGCCGCGATCGGCGACCACGCCAAGGACCTCGAGGACCTCAAGCGGGTCGGCCGGCGGTCGGAACACGACACGCTGATTCCGGCGATGATCCAGCTGCTGGAGGCCAACGACGGCGTCGCGTCGGCGGCGATCGCGCTGTCGAAGGGCGACCTGCGGCTCGCCGTCAAGGAGCGGTCGGAGAACGACCAGTTGATGCGGGCGATGAAGACGATGATCGCGCGCCTCACCGAGGTCGTCGGCGAGGTCAAGTCGGCGGCCGAGAACGTCGCCTCCGGCTCGCAGCAGATGAGCAGCGGGGCCGAGGAGCTCTCCTCCGGCGCCAGCGAGCAGGCGGCGGCGGCCGAAGAGGCTTCCTCCTCGATGGAGGAGATGGCGAGCAACATCCGCCAGAACGCCGACAACGCCAACCAGACGGAGAAGATCGCCGTCAAGGCGGCCGACGACGCGCGCGAGGGCGGCAAGGCGGTGCAGCAGACGGTCGCCGCGATGAAGGAGATCGCCGAGAAGATCTCGATCATCGAGGAGATCGCGCGGCAGACGAACATGCTGGCGCTCAACGCGGCGATCGAGGCCGCCCGCGCCGGCGAGCACGGC